>JANXXV010000923.1 GCA_025350445.1 Bryobacteraceae bacterium
TGCGTCCGGTTTGGAGCGTACCGCCCAACCCTCCCGCGAGCACAAGCGGCAATCTGGTATTGTCGTGCTTCCGGCCAATCCACATATTTGAGAGGAACATCAGGCACGAATTATCCAGCACCGTGCCGTTACCCTCCGGCATGCTGTCAAGTTTAGTGGCCAGATAAGCCAGTTGGCTCAAATGGAAACGCGCGATGCGTTCATAACCGTCGGAATTGTTGTTGTGCGACGCCGCATGATGCCCTTCGCGAACTTCCAGGAACGGATAATACAGCGCCGAAAGATCCCGGGCAAGAAGCAGCGTCGCCACACGGGTCTTGTCCGTCTGGAAAGCGATGGCGATGATGTCGCACATCAGCCGCGCATGATCGCGCAGGTCTTCCGGCAAGCCGTTCGCCGGCCGGTCCATCGTAAAGACCGGGCGATTCCGCTTTTTAGCCAGATCCTCCGCGTTGTCTTTATTTTTCCGCATCCCATCCACGCGCTTCTCCACTTCGCGCACGCTGTTCAGATACTCGTCCAGTTTGCCCTTGTCGTCCGAACTGATCGCCCGGCTCAGAACCTCCGCATCGCCCTTCACCCGATCCAGAATGCTCATGTTCCGCAGGCTGCCGCGGTTCTCGAAAAGGTTGTCGAAGGCCAGCGAAGGGTAAACTTCATTCGGCACCGGAGAGTCCGGAGTCTGCCAGGAAATGTGTGAACTGTAGGCCATCGAGAAGTTCGTCTCGTGATACCCGGTCATCGGCTGCTCGCAAGCCAGAACGATACTCGACTGCGCCGTATCCTGGCCCAAACGGTTGGCGATCATCTGGTCCACCGTGATGCCGGCTTTGATGATGGCGCCCTTCTGAATTGCCGCCCCCGAAAGCAGGCTGCCCGTCTGCGCCGGGTGAATGCCTTGGCCCGTAGCCCGCTTGTGGAACAGGCCGTGGATTACGTTGATCTTATGCTTCAGCGGCTCTAGCGGCATCAAGGTCTTGCTCAGCTTCATCTCCGCGCCTGAGCCCTCGGCGCCCCAATGATCCTCGTTCACGCCGTTGCCCATGAACAGGGCCGCAAACCGCTTCGGGAACGCCCCCGCGGTTGTGGATTCACCGAACGCTGGAACCGACTCAAGCCACGGCAAGGCCATCGTGACTCCTGCGCCACGAAGTACGGCACGGCGGGAAATGGTCATACTAATCACCTCTCTGTTCTTTGGAAACCACACTACGTTTATATAGGAATTGCGGGCTGTTGACAATGGTCTCAGCCAGTGTCGTGAAGCGATAACCATTCGCCGCCAACTCGGTTTGCATCCGCTCGATGGCAGGTTCATCGGAAAGCTGCAACGACCGGCCAAGCGCATAAGCCAGCAATTTACGGCTGAAGTTATCAATGAAGTCTTTCTGGCGCCGCTCGCGGATATAGGTCTGAACTCCCTCGAAACCACTCCCCTGGCTTCCACCCGGGAAGACCGCCTGAGTGTCCACCGGCCTTCCGGCCAGATCGTTGGCGCGGCTCTCGCCAATGGGCCCGTAACCTTCAAACGCCAACCCGAATGAATCAAACCGCGCATGACAGGCGGCGCAACTCGGGTTTGCCCGGTGCTTGGCCAGCATGTCGCGCAACGGCAAATCCAGCTTCGCCTCATCATGGGGCAACTCCGGCACGTTGGGAGGCGGCGGCGGGATCACCTCGCCCAACACGCGGCGAGCCACCCAGTATCCCCGCTTCACCGGGCTGGTCCGCAAGCCGGGCGAATTCTGCGTCAGAAATACAGACATCGCCAGCAGGCCGCCGCGTCCGTACGCCCGCGCATCGTCCACCCGCGCCCACTCATCCGCGCCGCCCGTTACCCATGGCATTCCATAGTGTTTGGCCAGCACCGGATTCACGAACGTATGGTCCGCATACAAAAGGTCGAGCAGGGAACGGCCGTTGCGAATCACATCGTCGATAAACCGCACGGGCTCCTGGAACATCGCCTCACGCAGCTCATTATTAAAACTTGGGAAGCGCTGGCGATCCACCGCATTGTGTTCTTCAAAGCGGCGGAAATCCAGCCAGTTGCCGGCAAAGTCGATGGCCAGACCATTTGCGCGTTCGTCCTTAAGCATGCGCCGGACCTGCGCGGCCAGCACTCCCGGCTTCTGCAGATCGCCGGCCGCTGCCCGCGCCAGCAGCGCCTCATCGGGCATGCTCGACCAAAGGAAATAGCTCAGCCTGCTGGCAAGTGCGTAGGCGGATAGCGCACGCACCGGCGCCGCGCCGGCCGAAGCCTTTCCGCTCTTGGCGGAGGATTCCAGCAGATCGACGCGGTAGGAGAATTTGGGTGACATCAGCACACTGACAATCGAATCGCGTACCGCCTCTTCGTGCGTCAATCCGCCTTTGTCGCGAAGCGAGCGGTAATAGGCCAGGATGTCATCGTGTTCCGCTTGCGGGAGCGGCCTGCGGTAGGCGCGCGCCGCGAATTTCAGCAGCGCATCCAGATGCCGGGGCTCCGCTTCCACGCGCATCCGTTCTACTAACCGGATGGAATTGTTGACGCGCTCGAAGTGATCGCGGATCGCCTCCATGGCGATGGGATTATCGCTCGCGTCCGCCTTGGCCAGATAGGCCTCCCGCAGCCCGAAGATGACCGGCGTCGCCGCGACGGCCTTATCGGAAGGCCGAACGCTGCCGGACTCGCGTCCATGTCCCTCCACTTCGCCGCTCTGATTGAAGAAGTATTGAACCCAGGTCCGGGTGGTGAAGTCGGCGATGAAATCGAACTCGTCCCAAAGCCGGTCCAGTTCCTTCCTGCCCTTGTCGTCCAAAATCAGTTCTATCAGCGGGGTATCGTCGCGGAAGTACCCCATCACATTATGGAAACCCGCGCTCAGCAGCCGTCCCTTGTCTTCCGAATCGTCAGGATAAAACCGTCCGCGCTCTCGGATATAGAACGCGTCGGGGAACACGGAGCTGAGGCGCGCAAAGGACGCCTCGGTACGAACCCTCTCGCCTGCTGGAATCACCAGGTCCAGATCGCCAGCCCGATTCTTCGCCGCGAGAATGGCCGCCCGGAATGCCGACTCTTGCCCCAGGCCGGGATACTTCGGCATTTCCGGCACGGCCGGTTCCGGTTCACCCTCCATTCGCAGTACCGAATGGTCGTACTCTCTGCGGTGCGAGGCGAATGCCCGCAGCTTCCAGTTCATCAGCGGTTGCGAGGTGGGGCTCAATCCTTGCACCTGTGGAGCAGCGAACTGCATCGCCGTATGGTTCCGGATCTTCACCACAAAATCGCGCATTTCGACGCATTTGGCGCGTACCAGATCCGACTGATCTTCACCCGGCGCCGGCAGTGCGCGCCACATCGCCCGCAATTTGGCAACCGGACCAACTTCCTGTTTCGCCCCGGCCTGCGGCTCCTCCAGAAGCTGCCAGATCATGGGCAAGTACTTCGCGCTTACTTTCGCGTCCGCCCCGGCGCTGGTCAACGTTGCGCGCGGCTTGCCCGGAACAGCGCGGTGTTTGAAGCGCCATGCTGCTTGAAAGTAATCGGCGTAGTCGGTAGGCTGCCGCTCATAGAAGCCGACGATCCGCTGGATCGCGTACTTTTCGCGATCCGTTTCAACAAGCATCGGATGGGCGGCGAAGGTTAATCCGCCGGGTGTGAGAACCATGTGATCCCCCACTTCGCGCGCAGCCTGCAGGTACTTGTTCAGCAGGGCGGGGGACATGGATAGCGATTCGCCGGAGTTGTCGAAGCCCGCCGTGTTGGCCGGGTCCACCGGAAACTCCCGTGTGGGGCGTATGTCCACGCCGGTCAGGTCGCGGATGGTGTTGTTGTATTCGGAGTTGCTCAGGCGGCGTACCAGCACCGGACCGGGATCGCCGGCGTTCTTTCGCGCCTCGTTCATGCGCACGGCCTGGACCCAGCTAATCACCTCTTGGCGGGCGTCCGCCGGCGGCTGCGGCGCCTGCTTCGGCGGCATCTCGCCGGCGTTGAGCCGGTCCAGCAGCAGCGCCCAGTGGGGATAGTCCCGAACCACCGTATCGAGCGAAGAGTAAGCCCGGAGATCGAACTGGGCGGCCGGCGTATCGCCACCGTGGCATCCAATGCAATAGCGCGCAAGGAAGGGCTTCACGCTGCGCGCAAATCTGTGTTCCAGATCGGAGTTGGCCGCCTCGGCCGCATGCATCGAGGGAGTTCCCAACACACACAGAAGCGTGACGGCGAGGCCGCTACGTAGCATAAGGTTATCTCCAAGCAACATATCATACGTTGGCCGGAGACCTCAGCCTTGGCCGCGCCGTCAAAGGACGGCGGCTCAGTTCTGCCAGTGAGAATAGCGAAACTGCTGGACGGTTTTCGGGCGCGGGCGACAGCTATGGAACCGTGGAAGGTGGGTATACTGGATACGTATGAACGTTTGTCTTGATACCCGCGGTGAATACCTGATCGAGCAGCAACTGCGGGCAGGTCGCTTCCACACTCCTGAGGAAGTCGTCGCTCGTGCTCTGGAAACGCTGGCTGGTGACGAGTCAGCGCGGACGGACGAGACAAACAGGCATCAGGCCGTCCAGGACATGTTGGAATTCGCCTGCAAACACCGCTTCACGCTCGAAGAAGGCCTTCGGGTTCGAGACCTGCTACACGAAGGCCGCAAGTATTTATCGGGCCATTCGCGTTGGACGCTTCTCTGACGTTGAGTTGGTGTTTTCAGGATGAGCCGAGTCCCTATAGCCGCAGTATTCTTGCGGCACTCGAAACCACCTGCGCGGTCGTTCCGGCCCTGTGGCCGTTCGAAGTCGCCAATGCCCGCGCGACGGCGGACCGCCGTCAACGCATCACCCGTGAAGGGATTGCAGATTTCCTGGAAACACTTCGAAGACTTCCGATTGAGGTCGAACGTCGTGAGGCACTCTGGCTGTGGCAAGCCGTGCTGCCCCTCGCCGGCGAGCACCGGTTGAGTGCCTGCGTATCTGGAACTCGCGAAACGCGATGGACTCCGCTTGGCAACACTCGACCACGATTTGCAGAAAGCTTGTCAAAGCCCCGGCATTGCCATCTTTAAGGCGCGGCCCGGTCCCCCAATGTTGGCAAGATGTGCCCTCACTGAACCAAAGGACGAGGAATACGATGCCTTAGGACAGCGATGGCTCTGGAGTCGAGATCACTGAAACTACACTTGGCACGGAGGGCGGCGCTGGATCGGGAGGCGAGATGGCCAACCGGCGGAAATCCTCCCAAGGTGGGGCAGACACCTTGTCTACGCATAGGCGTTAAGGTAAGCTAAACTGCGGACATCGTAGCACCACTCCCTCACGGTCGCGGCTCGGTTAACCCATGGATACTACGGAGCCGCGCGCGTAAGCAAGCGGTGGATCATAGCCCAATTACGGAACATTGTCAATAACAAACGTTCTCATTTTAACGCCTATGCCTTGTCCGCGCGCTCGCCTCTCGGCGAGCGCTCTTGCTCCCGTCGTCAACTCTTTCGGGGGACAGGACACTAGGCGCGGGATCTGGATCCGACGACGAAATGGACCCCGGGGCCGATCTTCCCTGTATCGCGCTTCCACAACCCCCGGGCTATCGTTGCCCCACGCAGCCAATGCGCCGCATATGCGTATCGCCGTGTGTGCGCTCAGCGGCAATCTCTGAATCACGGAGTTGCATAATCGGTGATCCGCGGCCGCTGAAGCCGCCACAGCGGAGAATCTACTTCGGTTGCGTCTGAGCGTCGTGCTTTTCTTTGTGGATATCCTTGCTAAGCCGGTTCTGTTGCCGATTCACCTGCGCCTTTTCCTGGCCGGTGAGCTTGCCGCCATTGGCTGCGCGATCGGTGCGGATCTCTTTGTTGACCTTCACCTCTTTGTTCTCCAGATTGGCGGTCTCCTTCGCGGTTAGCGATCCGCTTTTCACGCCCTGTGCGATACGGCCCTGCTGGCGTTCCTTGCGGCGCTGAATGGTGCCCTCTTTCTCGTCGGCAAACCCCGTGGTCACGAAAGCAGCCAGAAGCATTGATGTCAATACGATTCCAAACATTTTTTTCATTTGATGTCGAACCTCCTTTCACCTCATCAAAACCTGAGCCGGGAAGTATGTCGCGGGGGCGCCGATTAAACTTTATCCATGGGCACGGCGCGGAAACAGCAAGAGCACTCGCTGAGCCGCGCTACTTCAACTTCAGTTGTTCCTTCAACCACGCCTGCCGGTCCGCAATCGCTTCCGCGTTCAGGCCATGTCCGGCGTCGTACCACAAGATCTTCTTCGGCTCTACGGCTGCGGCGAAGAAGGCCTTTGCCTTCGCCTCGGGAACGTAATGGTCAGTCTTGCCGAACTGCATCAGAACGGGACCGCCGGCGGTTGGGATGTACTTCACCGGATCAAGCGGCGCCAGCCGCTCAGCCGCTCCACCACCTTCTTGCGGTCTTCGCCCTCTAGTTTCGAGCCGAGCAGAAACCAGTCGCTGAAGCTGGTGATCCCTGCCTGCAATGCCCAGACTCGCGGCCGCGGATCGACGCCCGCCAGCACCGCGCCGTACAGCATCCCAAAGTCGTGGCCAACGTAGGCGACCCGCTTCTTGTCGATGCCGGGCTCGGCCAGCAGGATATCCAGGGGGCGGCGCAGTTCCTTCACCTGTTGGACAGAGTTGTAGAAATCGTCCGCCGTATTCCGTCTGTTGAACCACAGCGGATCCGACCACATGGTCTCGATTAGAAGCGATGTGGTGCCGGCTTTGGCGAGTTCCACTGCCTGATCCAGGAATTGGGTGCGGTTGGAGTCTCTCGATTCCGGTTCGTACCAATGAACGAACAGGACGGCCGCGGCCTTGCTTCGCTTCACCGATGGCACCAGATAGGCCGCGGTCCGGCCACCGCTCAAGTTCATATAGGTGAAATCGAGCACCTTCACTCCGGACCGCTCCTGAAAGCCGGTGTCTTTCCGGTCGGGGGCCAGATCGCGGCGGTATTCGAACAGCTTGTCATCGGCGGCACGCAGTGACGGCAACAGCGCCGCCATCAATAGCATCGATAGTTTCAGCGATAATTTCATGGAGTGACCCTGTTCGGTAGTCGCAGCGCGAGCCTAATGCGACAGACCCATGCTGACGATAATATCGAAGTATGCGACAACTGATGCTGCTCCCGCTGTTTCTGACAATGCTCCCCGCCGCCGACCGCCCCAACTTCTCCGGAACGTGGAAAATGGACAATGACCGCAGCGATTTCGGGCAAATCCCGAAGCCGGCGCACTTCGTCCGCAAGGTGGAGCATGAGGATCCGAAGGTCCACGTCGTCACCACATTCACCACGCCGAACGGCGAAACGGTGACCGATGTCCGCTACACCACCGACGGCAAGGAAAACCTGAACACCGTGCGCGGCGGTGAGTGGACCAGCACCATGGTATGGGACGGAACCAGTCTGGATCTGACGTCGAAGCGCAAGCTCAACGGCGCCGACCTATCCACAAAGGAACGCTGGACCTTGACCGGCAAGGGCACTGTGTTGACCGTAGTCAACAAAACGACGACACCCCAGGCGGAGATTACCTTCACCGTTGTTTTGAATAAGGAGTGACCGCGGCTTATATAGCCACGGCGGCCTCTTCCACCGGTTGCGGCAGATCCTTCTTGAATTTGCACTCGGCGTTCGGGCACTGGGCTACCGGCCCCGCCTTCAACCACTTCTCGATCAGATAGGGATTGCTGCAGTTCGGGCACTGCTCCGCGATCGGCTTACCCCACGCGACGAAATCGCACTCCGGGTAGCGGTTGCAGCCGAAGAAGGTCTTGCCGCGTTTGCTGCGGCGCTCCACCACTTCGCCCTGCGTGCAGTTCGGGCAGGCAACGCCAATCGTCTTCTGCTTCACGTATTTACAAGTTGGATAGTTACTGCACGCCACAAACTCGCCGAACCGGCCGAACTTCTGGACAAGGTGGTTGTCGCATTGCGGGCACTTCTCTTCAAGCGGCACGTCGGACTTCTTTTGCGATCCACCGATTTGCTTAGTGGTCTTGCAATCCGGATATCCGGAGCAGGCGTAGAACTGGCCGAAGCGGCCCTTCTTCAAAACCATGGTGCGGCCGCAATTCTCGCAGTACTCTTCGGCGTCCTGCTCGGTGAGGTTTTCCTTGTCGGCGTCCGTCTGCTCTACCGCCAATTCGCGGG
>JANXXV010001018.1 GCA_025350445.1 Bryobacteraceae bacterium
TGGATGACAGTCCTCCGCAAAGGCCGTTGGAACCGAACCGCCGGCAACTACACGCAGCAGTTTGAAGAACGCTGGGCGCAGATCGTCGGAGCCAAATACTGTGTAGCCACGGCCAACGGAACCGCGGCTCTAATAGTCGCGCTAAACGCCCTGGGTATCGGCCCCGGCGATGAAGTGATCGTCCCTCCATACACCTTCATCGCCACCATCAACGCGGTCCTGATGCAGCACGCGCTGCCCGTCTTCGTCGACAGCGATCCCGAAACATTCCAGATCGACGCCAACAAGATCGAAGCCGCCATCACCAAACGCACCGCCTGTATTATGCCCGTGCACCTGGGTGGAAGCGCCGCGGACATGGACACCATCCTTGCCGTGGCAAAGAAGCACAACATCCCGGTCCTTGAAGACGCTTGCCAGGCCCATCTTGCCGAATGGAAGGGCAAGAAGGTAAGCGGCCTTGGCGATATGGGCTGCTTCAGTTTCCAGGCTTCGAAGAATCTGAACTGCGGTGAAGGCGGCGCAGTACTTACCAACGATGAAGCACTCAGTCACCGCGCCCGTGGCTTCCACAACAACGGCAATTCCTACGGCAGCCCATTCGCATACACCGGCGCGGGCGCCAATCTACGCATGACCGAATTCCAAGGCGCGCTGCTGCTGGAACAACTCACGCGCCTGGAAGCGCAATCGCAGATCCGCGCGCGCAACGCAAACCACCTCACCGGCCAACTGAAAGAGATCGACGGCATTACGCCCGCCCGGCAATACGAAGGATGCACGCGCAACGCCTACCACCTGTATATGTTCCGCTACAACCGCGATCACTTCCACAATGCACCCAAACAAATGTTCCTGAAAGCGCTAGCGGCCGAAGGAATCCCATGCTACGGAGGCTACACGCCGCTGAATAAATCGGCAGCGCTGTCCAGCACCCTGAACGGCAAAGCATACCGCTATATCTACTCCGCCAAGGAACTATCGGACTTGAACGACCGCAACCAATGCCCAAAAAACGACCAACTCTGTGAAGAAGGCGTTTGGATTCCGCAGACCGCGTTACTCGCCGGCACCGAGAGCATGGACCACATAGCCCAGGCAATCCGCAAGATCCAAAAGCACTCCGCAACTCTATCAGCGTAGGACGGCGGACGCCCTCGTCCGCGCGCGACCCCCAGGTCGCGCCATCCTGTTACCCTGGAGTAACATAATGGGTGGCGAAGATCCAAAACCCGCCTCCCTCTGGCAAGCCCTGGCTGACCCCACCCGCCGCCAAATTCTAGACCTTCTCCGCACCCAGCCCCTCACCACTGGCCAACTAGCTGGGCACTTCCCCAGCTCCCGCTTCGCCGTAATGAAACACCTGAACGTGCTGGAATCAACCGGCCTGAGAGTGGTACGCCGCGCCGGCCGCGAGCGCTGGAATCACCTGAACGCCATACCACTCCAGCTCCTGTACGACCGCTGGGTCAAGCCCTACCAGGCCCTGTGGGCGTCGAAGCTAACAAACCTGAAATCCCGAATGGAGGAACCGATGACAGCAACCACGGAACAAGTAGAACTCGAAATCGCCATCAACAGCCCCATCAAGAAAGTGTGGAAAGCGTTAGTGGACGAAACGACCTTCTGGTGGCCGAAAGACTTTTACACCAATCCGAAAACCAAAGGCTTCCACATAGACCCGCGCCTGGGCGGAAAAGTGTTCGAAGACTACGGTAAGAAATCAGGCGCCATCCGGTATGAAGTGTTCGCCATCAATCCGCCACACTCGCTAGACCTGCAGGGCTGCATGGCAGTGCCCTACGGCCCGGCCCACACCATGCTTCACCTGGAACTCGAAACAAAAGGCGATCAAACCATCCTGAAGCTTTCCGGCTACACCATCGGCAACACCAAAGGCGGAGCCAAGGCCGAAGGCTGGAAACAAGTCTTCGAAGACGGACTCAAGAAATACGTTGAAGCGAAGACCCAAAAACTGCGATACAATCGCCCACGATGAAGACTTCCCGCCGCTCCGCACTAGCCGCCCTGGCAGGCGCCGCCGCCGCGCCCCATATCGCGCGCGCCGCTCAAAAGGCCACTGCCTTCGGCCTCATTGGCGATCGCTATCACAACTCCGACTACGCACGTACCGGACTCAATCGAACTATCACTCAGGACCTCGGCGTCACCATCGATTTCACCGATGAGACCAAGCAACTCAATGCCGAAACACTTAATGGATACAAGCTGCTCATCATCCTGCGCGATGGCATGATCTGGCCCGACGGCTATCCCGACGAAACCAGCAATGCAGCCTGGGTGGCCACCGGGAAACCCAAACTCACCTTCGATCCGCCCACTCCAAAGACCGCCGCCAAGCCCGCCTTCTGGATGAAGCCGGAGCAAGGCAAAGCCGTCCGCGCGTTTGTAGAGAATGGTGGATCGGCGCTCTTCCTACACAACGTAACCCACGTTGGCCTGACCGATCCCGACTTCCGTCACGTCCTGGGCGCCGCCTACGCCGGACACCCGCCCATCCGCACCTTCAAGGTGAAAGTGACCAATCACGATCATCCCATCACCAAGGGCGTGAAAGATTTCATCATCACCGACGAACAGCACTACATGAAGTACGACAAAGATCCCAAGTACCTCTTCCTGCAAACGGTAAATGAAGACGGACTGGATTACGACAAGCAGGGCGCCACCGCCACCGCGGGCTGGTCTTACGATTACGGCAAGGGCCGCGTCTGCTATCTTTCGCCCGGTCACATGCTCAGCGTGCTGTGGAATCCCGAATACATCAAACTACAACACAACGCAGTCCGCTGGCTCTTACGGCAAAACTCCTAGCCGCCAAAGCTAGCGCCCGAAGCACCCCGCCGTGCTAGCATGAGATCCGTCGGAGACTCATTTAATGATTGAAACGAAGCACAAGCCATTCGTTCCAAATACCGTGCAAATGCGCGAGTTCACCTTCCGCGCGGTCCTCCTCGGACTCTTCATGAGTATCATTCTAGGCTTCGCCAACGCCTATCTAGGGCTCCGCGCCGGCGTTACAATTGCCGCGACGTATCCAGCCGCGGTAATCGGAATGGCCGTACTCCGCATCTTCAAAGGAACCATACTGGAAGAGAATCTCGCGCGGACCGCGGGCTCTATCGGCGAGTCCGTCGCAGCCGGCGCCATCTTCACCATCCCCGCGTTCGTCATTTCAAAGGCCTGGCTCGATTTCGATACGCCGGCCGCCTACTGGAAGTCCACCATCCTCATGGTCACCGGAGGAATTCTAGGCGTACTCTTCGTCTCCCTTATGCGCCGGGTGATGGTGGAAGATCCCGAACTGCCATTCCCGGAATCCGTAGCCGCGGCCGAAATACACAAGGCCGGCCAGACCGGCGCACAAGCGGCAAAATACCTCTTCTACAACATGGGCTTCGGCGCGGTGATGTACTTCCTCAGCGTACTGAAACTCTTCCCGCTGGATACAGACTTTGCGTTGCACATCGGTCAACTGGGCAAGAGCACGGTGCGCCTGGGCCCCGCGGGCAGTGCCAACACTCTAAGCACCGGCGGCGTCAGTCTAATCTCGGCGCCCAGCGTCAGCCCCGCCTACCTCGGCGTCGGCTACATCATCGGCCCCAGCCTGGCATCTCTCAACTTCGCCGGCGGAGTTTTCGCATGGGGCTTAATGGTTCCGTTGCTCATCTATTTCCTTGGACCTCAATTGCAAGCGTTCCTCCCCCCGGGTTCGGGCGAAGGCGGATGGGAAGCAGTATCGAATTCCGTCTGGCGTTACATCGTCCGGCCAATAGCCGTCGGAGGCATGCTGGTAGGCGCGGCATACACGTTGTTCCGCATGCGCAAAAGCATCTCGGCCGGATTAGGCCGCGCGATCTCCGAACTGCGCCAGGCCGGTGGCCCACCCGCGGAAGTCGGACGCACCGAACAATACATGAGCTCGAAAATCGTCTTCGCCGGTATCCTAGGCATCTCCATCATGATGGCCGGCGTCTACATCTATTTCTCCGGACAAGTGCTAGGCGGCATAGTGGCCGCGCTGGTTATGCTGGTAGCGGGCTTCTTCTTCGCCACCGTCTCCGGCAGTCTGGTAGGCTTCATCGGATCGTCCAACAACCCAATCTCCGGCCTTACACTCTCTACGGTAATCATCGCCGCGCTGTTAATGGTGTCGCTGGGCGTCTCCGGGATCCAAGGCGTAGCCGCCATCCTCGCGGTAGCCGCGGTGGTCTGCGTTTCATCCGCCGTAGCCGGCGAACTGCTGCAGGATTTCAAGGTCGGATACATTCTTGGCGGCACACCGAAAACCATTCAGATCGTCGAATTGATATCGGTTGTGGTCTCCAGCCTGCTGATGTATTTTCCGCTCCTCATCCTGCACAAAGGCAACATCAACGCGGGCGGCATCGGCTTCGGCGACCGCCAGCTCTCAGCCCCGCAGGCCGGGCTAATGGCCACCATCTCACAGGGCATCATAGGCGGCGACATGCCCTGGGCTTTGGTTGTAGTCGGCATGATGCTTGGCATCGCGCTCATCCTGGTGCAGGTGAAAAGCCCGATGCTCTTCGCCGTCGGCATGTACCTTCCCTTCGCCACCACGTTCGCCATATTCGTCGGCGGCTTAGTCAAGTGGCTGTCAGACACCCTCCGCGACCGTAACGGCTACAACGAAGCGCAGAAAGCGCGCATCGAGAACATCGGCATCCTGGTAGCTTCCGGCCTGATCGCCGGCGAAGCCATGGTTGGCCTGATTGTCGCTTCATTCAATTTTGCCAACAAACCCATCCCGGTTCTGATTCCCAATCCATCGTTCCTAAACGGAATGATCGCCTTGGCCGTCATCGTATTCGTAATGCTGAAAGTGCCGCTCTCAAATCCAGGAAGACCCGACGAGCCGGCGCCGCCAACGGCGATGATGTAACGGAACCGTATGTCTCTAATGCAAGAAATCCGCAGCTACCCCGTGCCCAAACACGCGGCAGCTCTCTGGTGGTTCGGGCAAAACGGCTACATCTTCAAGACGCCCGAAGGCACGCTCATCAGCGTCGATCTCTACTTGACCGATAGCTGCTCATGCCTCAACCCCGGCTTCAACCTCAGCCGCCGCGTGCCCATCCTCATCTCACCGGAAGAGTTGGACGTGGACATCTTCACCTGCACGCACAACCATCAGGACCACACCGACCCCGAAACCATTCGCAATCTCCGCAACAAAGGCACCATGCAATTCGTAGGCCCGCATCCCACCTGCAATGTATATCAGAAGGAAGGAATCGAATCGGGCCGCATCGTTCCGGCATGGCCGCAATGCGACCTGGAATTTCGCGACGTGCGAATCCACGGCACCTTCGCCTTACCCACGGACACAACGGACCTGAATCACATGGGCTTCGTGCTCGCATTCGGCGGCGGCCCCAAAATTTACATCACCGGCGACACCGACGATACTCCACTGCTCCACGAAGCAGCCCGCCATTCGCCGGACCTGATGATCACCTGCATCAACGGCGGCTTCAACAACCTTTCGCACTGGGAAGCCGCGGACCTGGCCGGCCACATCAAACCGAAAGTTGCAATTCCATGCCATTACGACATGTTTCCCGATAACGCAGCGGACCCGAAACAGTTCCGCTCCGCCATGCTCATCAAGGCCCCGGACGTCGCGTATCACGAAATGGAACACGGAAAGCCATTCGTCTATTTCGGCGCGCGCTGAATCGTTTTGGTAGGATCAAAGCAGCAAACGGAATCACCTCTATGACCGTCACAGTTCCCCTCACATCTGAGGAACAGTCCGCGCTTCAGGCCCAGGCGAACGCTCACGGTGTGTCAGTTGATACGCTCCTCCGCAGAGCAGTTCTCGAAATCATAAAGCCCCGGCAGCAACAATTAAGTCCCGAAGATTTCGAAAAGGCATTCGAGGAAATCGCGGACATGATTTCAGAGAGCGTGCCACCCATTTCCGACGCCGCACTCAGCCGCGAGAATATCTACACCCGTGAAGACGAGTGGTAGATGGACGTCCTCATCGATACAAACATCCTTGTTCGCGGTATCCATCGAAAGTCGTTAAAACACCGGGAGGCCGTTCGCGCTCTCAGGATATTGCGAAGCCGCGCGGACAGGGTATGCGCCGTTCCCCAGAGCATTTATGAATTCTGGTCGGTCGCCACTCGTCCGGCGGATGCAAATGGGCTTGGCCTCTCGCCGAGCCAAGCCGCCAGGGTAACAACCCGCATCGAAGAACTGTGCTCTGTCCTTCGTGATCCTCCAGAACTCTATGACGAATGGCGCCGGCTCATCGTTGACCACGCAGTTTCCGGGAAGAAATTCCACGACGCTCGGCTTGTAGCAGCTAGGAAGGTGCATGGAATCACGCAGGTTGTCACCTTTAACACCGATGACTTCGCCCGTTATCCGGGAATCGACGTGATTCATCCCGCGAAACTTTGAAGCTCCCGGAAGAAACGCCGTTGATCGAAGGAACGGGC
>JANXXV010000960.1 GCA_025350445.1 Bryobacteraceae bacterium
GCCACTTTCTTTAGCCGGCGCGTGGCCGCGAAGGAACCGCGCTCCGGCGACGAAGTGCGCATCTCGTGCAGCCTGTCGTAAACCGCCGGAAACCGCGGCAGCGCCTCGGCGATTCTCAAATGTGGGTCGCGCGACATCAGCACCACGCAGATCTCACCGGCCGAAACCGGAGTGATGTAGAACTGGCAGCCTTCGCTCCAGTGAATCTCCATGTACTCAGACCAGGGCGCGACACGGTAATGGATGCGGAAGCCGAATCGATGCGATTCATGCCGCACTCCCGACAGCCCAGCCCAACGGCGGACCATCGATTGCCCGCCGTCGGCGCCCACAATCCAGCGGGCGCTCATCGAGCCGAGCGGCATCCGCACCGTATGCTCGTCGATGCCCGCAACCGAAACACCCCAGAGCATTCGAACTCCGGCGTTCGCCGCCGCTTCCACCAGCAAGGGATGTAGTACCGTACGGCGAATACCACGTCCATCGCCCTGCGGAAAAGGCGCGCAAACGCTGTCCCGAGGGCCAACAAACCGGATGCCGCGAAACGGGAATCCAACATCGCCGGGAATTTCGATACCCAGTCGCGCGGCGGCCGCCAGCGTATCGGGCATCAGACCCTCGCCGCAGGCCTTGTCGATCGGCGGCTGGCAGGCGTCAGCCAGCGTGACACTGAACCCGCTTCTGCGGGCCGCGATGGCGGCTGCCAGTCCGGCCGGTCCTCCACCAAGAACAAAAACGTCGGTATCAAACACGATTGGTCACCAACGCAGTAAAACCAACTCCGAGCAGAAGCCCGGACCCATCGCACCCAGCACGCTAAATGAACCCGGCTCGGGACGCCGCCGCATCATGAACTCTTCCAGTACCACAAGCACGGAAGCCGAAGAGAGATTCCCCACCTTGCGCAAACATTCCCACGAAGCCTCCAGCGCGCCGTCAGCCAGCCCCAGCGCCTCCTGCGTCGCTTCCAGAATCTTCGGGCCGCCCGTGTGCATGATCCAACTGCCGATGTCCGTCCGCCGCAAATCGTGCTCGTCGAGCAAGGCGTCCACATCGCGTCCCAGGTTCTCCCGGATCACATCCGGCACGCGCGCCGAGAGCACAATGCGAAATCCCTTCTCGCTGATATCCCAACCCATAACATTTTCGGTGTCGGGATAAAACGTGGATCGCGTAGACACAATCTCCGGACCCGTGAACTCGGTGTCTGAGCCGGCCACAATCACAGAGGCGGCGCCGTCGCCGAACAGCGCCGATGAGATTAAGTTGGCAACCGAGAGATCGTCGCGCTGCAGCGTCAACGAACACGTTTCCACACTCACCAGCGCGGCCACCTGGTCAGGGTAGGCGCGGACGTAGTCGGCGGCGCGCGCAATGCCTGCCGCGCCTCCCACGCAACCAAGGCCAAACACCGGCATCCGGCGCACCTGAGGCGAAAGCTCGAGGCGATTGATCAACCGCGCATCGATCGAAGGACTCGATACTCCCGTGATCGACAGGAACAGCAGCGCCCGGATTCGCTCCCGGTCAAGCCCGATCCCCGAGGCCGCCCGGCACAATGCCTGGCTCCCCAATTCCTCCGCCGCGCGAAACCAGGCGCGATTATTGTCGCCCAAGGAATTCAGGTTGTAGTACTCCAGCAGCGGCAGAGCCAGGTGGCGCCCGTCCACGCCGGCGCGCGAGAACAACCGGCTCAGCACTTGCGGGTTCTCCAGCTTGCCGTTCCAATACTGCTGCAAAGCGCCCAGCAGCACCTCCTGCGAATAGTAATTCTTCGGAAACGCGGTGGCTACACTGACGATCTTCATTCTTGTCCTTTCATTTCAGTTTTGCCAGTTCTTCACGATACAGCCGGTTTCCCGGAAACTCGGCGGTCAGCCACGCCAGCGCGGGCCGGGCGGTTGCTACGTCTTTATCCCGCAGCGCCGCCACCGCCAGCAGCAGCCGCGCGTAGGGCAGCAGATAATGACCCTTCCCGGCAGTGATGCGAAGCCGTTCGATGCCAGCCTGTCCGTCTGTCTGCGCACCGCCGAGCCGCAGAAGCCATCTAACCGCCAGCGGCTTTTGACTAAGCATATAGTTCTCAACGCCGATCGCAAGATAGGCGTCGTAGCACTGCGGATGTTTTGCAATTAGCGATTCGGCCAGCGCGCGGCTCTGCTTCACTTCCGACAGCGCCGCCATGTTCCGCTTTTCGATAAACGCCAGGTAGTCCGCGTGCAGGCCAATGCCCAGCACCGTGGCCAACAGCGCATTCTCGTCGTCCGGATCCCGCCGCAGAGCTTCCGACGCCACCCCGCCCGCGCGGGCAAGAGCGGCTTCGAACGCCCGTTTCGCCGTGGGATCGGGAAGCAGTCCGCGCTGCAGCCGAAAGAAGCTCTCGTCCTCCGTAAAGAACTCCGACTGAAGAATTTTAAGCCGGTCGAATTCGGAGAATAGGTACGCCGCAGCCTCTGAAACCGGACCCATCGGGTCGCCGGGGTGCGCGGACTCATACTGGCGCAGGGTCTGGTGAGCCGCCGCGAAATCCAGGTTATACATCGACCGGTAGGCCTGCTCCAGCGGCGTCGCTCCGGTGGCCGTTGCCATCCACATCACGGCGAAGGCAGCGGGCGTCATCTCTAAACGTTCACCGCTCGCCGCGCCAGCGCCAGAGCTTCGCCCCAGAACGACGCTGACGTGTGCATTAGATCCACCACCGCGGTGATTGCCTCCATGAACCGGTCCAGTTGCTCCGCGGTGACCACCAGCGGCGGCGCCACCTTCAACACCATGAAGTTGTTCCCGCAGATTTGGGTCAGAATTCGCCAGTCGCGGAACAGCCGCATGACAATCACCTGCCCGAACATCCCGGAATGAATCTGGCGGAAAGTTTCAAAAGGAAGCCGCAGCTTCAGACTCGACGGGCTTTGGAATTCGATGCCGGACAGCATGCCCAATCCGCGAACTTCTTTCACCATCTCGTAGCGGCGGAGCGATTCCCGCAAACGCCGCCGCAGCTCTTCGCCCATCTTCAGCGCACGCTCACCCAGCCGCTCGTTCTCGAGAACGTCAAGAGTCGCCAGTCCCGTACGCATCGAGATCGCGTTCTCACTGAAGGTGGAGGTGTGCACGATCGACCGCTTCAGGGAATCGTATACGGACTGATAGACCTTCCCGGTCATAAGCACCGCGCTGACAGGTACCAGGCCGCCGCTCAGTGCCTTGGCGAGGATCACGATATCCGGCTGAACATCGAACTGGTGTGCCGCCAGAAACTTCCCGGTGCGAAACATACCCGTCTGCACTTCGTCCAGCACGAATAACGTCCCGTGCTGCCGGCACAGTTTCGCCGCCTCGGCCAGGTAGCTGCCGTCCGGAACCCGAATGCCGGCTTCAGATTGAATGGGCTCCACAAAGAAGGCGGCATGACGGCCGCTGGCGAGCTGTTGCTTCAGCGCTTCCAGATCGCCGAAAGGTACGCCCGCTGTATCTGAGAGCATCGGCCCGAACTTATCCCTCCAGAAACTGTCGCTCATCAGCGACAGCGCACCGCAGGTCAGGCCGTGAAACGCCCCCTCGGCATAGATAAGGCCCGTGCGGCCCGTGCTCTTGCGCGCGAACTTGATGGCCGCTTCCACGCCCTCACTGCCGGAGCAGGCGAAAAATACTTTTTCAAGCCCGCCGCCCGCCAGCGCGCACAGCCGGTGCGCCAGCTTGCCCGCCAGATCCGGAACGTGGCTCTGCAGCATCGCAGGGCCCCCACGGTCCAGTTCGTCCTTGATCGCTTCGATGATCGCCGGGTGATTGTGCCCGGTGTTGTGAACGCAGTAGCCGGACAGAAAATCGAGGATGACGTTGCCGTCTTCAGTTAAAAGCTCGCAGCCGTAACAGCGTTGATACCTGACATTCATCCGCAGCAGGTTCAGCAGCCGCACCCATTGCGGGTTGACGTAGTCCGAGTACTCAGCTGTTGCGGCTGGCGCCGAGGCCGTCGTGCTTGCCATATATACGCTTAAGACGTTTCGCGGGCGCGGGTTTGGGTACAACGAAATTTGCGTGCCATGCGGAACTCATCGCCACTCAATTTCACACCTTCACGATCCGGCCTCGACTGGATTGCAGTCCATTTCTGCCGCAACGCAGCGACCGGGAAGTGCGCGCCGGGAATCCTGAGTTTATCGAAGCCGGATATGAAGGCAGTCCGGGCCGTTCCTCAAGTCCATGCCTTCTCAATAGCAGACGAGCCCTGGTGAGTGCGCCGCAATCTTACGGGAGCTGTTCCAGCGTGGCCTCGCGAATTGACCGGTACGCCGCCGCATAGCTCTGGCGTTCTTCGCCGATGCCGAGGCGCGGAAGAACCCGGACCCCATTCGATTCCAGGACCGGAACCGGCAGGACGCCGGACAACAAAAAAATCTTCTTCGCGCCTGGCTCTCCGATTATTGGAAACCGCATCGGCAACTTCTTGCTCTTCGGCGGCGCCAGTTTCAGCACGCTGCCAAGGTCGCCTGCGAATTCGTGCAAGGTGAGTTGAGCCGCCGTCCGCAGACCTTCAGCACGCTCTTCGGCGGCAATTGAGCCTCCCATCCGCGCGATTTCACAGAGCAATGTTTCTGGCGCGGCCACAATCTGCATCGGCG
>JANXXV010000971.1 GCA_025350445.1 Bryobacteraceae bacterium
TTGAAGATTCAGGCGCTCGAAGAACGTCTGCGCCAGGAAATGATCCGGAATTACGGGCCGAAAAGCGAGAAGCTCAGCGATGCGCAGTTGCTGTTACTGGAACTGGAGCCCGGAGTCAGCGCCGCGGTGGTCGAAGCGGAGAGCAGGCGCGAACCGCTGCCGCCCGCATCTCCGATATCGGCGAAGAACCGGAAGAGCGGCAAGCACCCGGGACGGCAGGAACTGCCGGCTAAGCTGCCGCGAGTGGAACGGGTGATTGCCTGCACGCCGGAACAATGCGTATGCAAGTCCTGCGGCAAGGATACAGTTGTGATCGGCTACGAGCAGAGCGAACAACTGGACGTGGAGCCTGCGCAGTACTTCGTGGTTTCCGATTCCCCTGGAGATGATCCTGCATGGGTCTTGTTTACCGGACTTGCGCCCCGGCTGATTGAGATTTATCAGCGGGACGTGATGGTTCCGGCCGGAATCACACTGAACCCACGTCTCTCCTGTGCCTTCCCGACACGGAACGGCGTCTTCACGATCTCAACAGGCAACATCCCGATTGCCCGCTAGCTCCGGATGCGAACGACGCCGCCGTGGAAGACGACAAGACAGCCAACGAGTGAGGTATCTCCGAGAACATGCAGCGTTCTGTGAATCTGCTCCCGGATTATCTCCTCGGCCGGTGGATGGATCTTCAAACGAATCACACCCGGGGTGCTGGCCGATGGAAAGCGGTTGCGAATGCTCTCCATTGTTCTCTCAAGATAGCCGCGGGCCGCGGAGAAAGATTTTCGTCAAGAAGAAGCTTCACAAAGCGAGAACGATCTCTGCAGTTGCCAAATGCGCCGCATTCTTCAGAGCGCCTGTAATGTGATCTTTAGTGAACTGGGGATACACTGCGAGAATCTCTTCAGTCGTCTCCCCGGCCCCGAGCTTTTCGAGAACAAGGTAGACAGGAATCCCGGTGCCCTTTAGGCAGGGCTTCCCCCTCATGACATCTGGGCGGATCTCGATGTAAGGAGATAATTCCAGATGTCGGACTGTACCAGCGATTCCCCCGCCGCGTTATTCCGCCACCAGAACTTCCGGCCGCGCACTCCAACTCGCGCGCAGAAAATCGCGGTTCATTGTCGCAATCACTTCCAGCTTGATCCCCTTGGGACAAACCGCCTCGCACTCCCCGATATTCGTGCAGCTTCCAAACAACTCCGCATTCGCCTGTGCAACCATCCGCAGCGCCCGCTTCTTACGCTCCGGTTGCCCTTGCGGCAGCATGGCCAGGTGATGGATCTTCGCCCCCGTAAACAGCGCCGCCGACGCGTTCGGGCACGCGGCCACACACGCGCCGCAACCGATGCACTGCGCCGAATCCATTGCCCGATCCGCGTATTGCTTCGGAATCGCAATCGCATTCCCATCCGGCGCGCTGCCTGACGGAACCGAAACATAACCGCCACTCGCAATGATCCGATCGAACGCCGAACGGTTTACCGCAAGATCTTTCAGCACCGGAAAAGCGCTTGCGCGCCACGGCTCCAGATAAAGTTCATCGCCATCTTTGTAGTGGCGCATGTGAAGCTGGCACACCGTCGCCTTCGGCAGCGGTCCATGCGCCACGCCGTTAATCATAAATCCGCACGAACCACAGATTCCTTCGCGGCAATCGTGATCGAACGCGATGGGCTCTTCCCCCTTCAACGTGAGTTCTTCGTTGAGTACATCCAACATCTCCAGAAACGACATCTCCGGATTCACGCCCATTGCCGCGTAAGTCGTCATGCGGCCTTTATCGGCCGCGTTCTTCTGCCGCCAAACGTGAAGAGTCAGGTTCATCTACTTGTAGCTCCGCTGGCTGGGGTGAACATAGTCGAACGTCAACGGCTCCTTGTGCAACACACCGGGGTACTCCCAGGCAGCAACGTACGAATAGTTCACATCGTCCCGCAGCGCCTCGCCTTCCGGCGTCTGGTGTTCCTCGCGAAAATGACCGCCGCAGGATTCGTTGCGGTCCAGCGCATCGCGGCACATCAACTCCGCCAGTTCAAAGAAATCCGCCACTCGTCCCGCGTTTTCCAGAGCCTGATTCAGTTCTTCCCCGCTGCCCAGAACGTTCACGTTCTTCCAAAACTCTTCCCGCAGTGCAACGATCCTTTCAATCGCTTCCTTCAACCCCGCCGCGTTCCGGGACATGCCGCAGTGGTCCCAAACCAACTTTCCCAACTCGCGATGAAACGAGCTGACCGTGCGATTCCCGCGAATCGCCAGCAGCCGCTTTGTCATCTCCGCCACGCCGCTCTCCGCCGCGCGAAACTCCGGCAGGCTCGTGGTCACTTTCTCCAGTTTTGTACCCGCCAGATAATTGCCGATGGTATACGGAAGAACGAAGTAGCCATCCGACAGGCCTTGCATCAGCGCGCTTGCGCCCAAGCGGTTGGCGCCGTGGTCTGAGAAATTCGCCTCGCCGATCACGAACAGCCCGGGAATAGTGCTCATCAACTGGTAATCCACCCACAGCCCGCCCATCGTGTAATGAATAGCGGGATAGATACGCATGGGCAACTCATAAGGATTCTCGCCCGTGATCCGCTCATACATCTCGAACAGATTGCCGTAGCGCTCCTCAATGGTCTTCTTGCCTAACCGCTGAATGGCGTCGGAGAAATCGAGATAGACGCCAAGTCCGCTCTCGCCCACTCCGCGCCCTTCATCACAGACAGCTTTTGCATTGCGCGAGGCCACATCGCGCGGAACAAGATTGCCGAAGCTTGGATAACGGCGTTCCAGGTAATAGTCGCGTTCCGCTTCGGGAATCTGCGCCGGTGCGCGTTTATCGCCCTGCTTCTTCGGCACCCAAATGCGGCCGTCGTTGCGCAGCGATTCGCTCATCAGAGTCAACTTCGATTGATAATCGCCTGACACCGGAATGCACGTCGGGTGAATCTGCGTGAAACAGGGGTTAGCGAACAGCGCTCCGCGTTTGTGAGCACGCCAGATCGCGGTGGTGTTCGAGCCCTTGGCATTCGTGGACAGATAGTACACGTTGCCGTAACCGCCGGTGCCCAATACCACCGCGTCGGCTACGTGGGCCTCGATCTTGCCGGTGATCAGATTCCGCGTGATGATGCCGCGGGCCTTGCCGTCCACCACCACCAGGTCCAGCATTTCCGTACGCGGAATCATCTCCACTTTCCCCGCGTCCACCTGGCGCTCCAGTGCCTGATAGGCGCCGAGCAACAACTGCTGACCCGTCTGGCCGCGCGCGTAGAACGTGCGCGATACCTGCGCGCCTCCGAACGACCGGTTCGACAATGTCCCGCCATACTCGCGCGCAAACGGTACGCCTTGCGCCACACATTGATCGATGATGTCGACGCTGATCTGCGCCAACCGGTAAACATTCGCCTCGCGTGCGCGGAAATCGCCGCCCTTCACCGTGTCGTAGAATAAACGGAAAATGCTGTCGCCATCGTTCTGATAATTCTTCGCCGCATTGATGCCGCCCTGCGCCGCTATGCTATGCGCGCGCCGCGGCGAATCCTGAAAGCAGAAGCACTTCACGTTGTAGCCTAGCTCGGCCATGGTTGCCGCGGCGGATCCGCCCGCAAGCCCGGAGCCCACCACGATAATGTTGTACTTCCGCTTGTTCGCCGGGTTCACCAGCTTCATCTCGAACTTGTAGTTTTCCCAGGCTTTCTCAATCGGTCCGGAAGGAACACGAGAATCAAGTTGCATACGTTAGGACATTACCCCTGTCGCCACCGCGATCGGAATGGAGATGAAACCCAGCACCAGCAGAATGGAGGCGTAAGCTGAAAACTTCTTCAGTAGAGGTGTATAGCGGGGATGGTTCACTCCAACCGTCTGGAACATACTCCACACGCCGTGATAAAGATGCAGGCCGAGCATGGAAACCGCAACCACATAGAAAATGGCCACCGGAATCACGCGGAAGCCGCTGACCATATTTTCGTACGGACGCAGTTCCTGATAATCAGGAT
>JANXXV010000998.1 GCA_025350445.1 Bryobacteraceae bacterium
TACTCAACGGCAATTCTTGCAACTCCCCGGCGGAAACCCACTCGAAATTCTCAGGTTTCCTCCGCACCGTGGCGAGGTTCACACAAAAGACATAATTGTGATTCGTGATAGAGTGCTTGAACCCGCCCAGACGCACACCGATTTGTACAAATGGTAGCAGATGCGGTTCGGGCAGTTCCCAAAAGCCTGCGAGCTTTCTGGAATCGGCCGGCCGCCGCCACATCAGGACACCCCCGTCCTTTTGAATCACCAACAACGTTCGCTCCAGTTTTACCGGCTCCGCCTTGCGAAGCTTCACCGGCAACAGGTTTTCCGTTCCAGCCTTTCTGGCTTCGCACCACTCCGCAATCGGGCACAGCAAACATTGCGGCCGCTTGGGTAAACACACGAGTGCGCCCAATTCCATCACCGCCTGATTGAACACCCCCGGACTCTTCCGATCTAATAGATCATCGGCCGAGCCTTGCAGGCGGCGGCGGGTGGATTGCTCCCCTACATCCCCCGTTTCATTACTAAGACGGCTCAACAGACGAATTACGTTTCCATCAAGTACGGCATGGGGCAGGTCGAATGCGATACTCGCTACGGCGGCCGCTGTGTAGTCGCCCACTCCGGCCAGGGCTCGAATGGATTCGTAATCTTCCGGAAACGTGCCGTTCATCTGGCGGGCGGCTTTTTGCATATTGCGCGCGCGGGAATAGTAACCGAGCCCGCTCCAGCAGGCGAGCAAGTCAGGCTCAAGGGCACCGGCCAGCGCCTCGATATTCGGGAAGCGTTCCAGGAAGCGGTGGTAATAGGGAATCACCGCGGCCACCCGGGTCTGCTGTAACATGACCTCGGAGATCCAGATGGCGTAGGGGTCGCGTGTCTGGCGCCACGGGAGTGTTCGATGGGCTTTTTTGTACCACGTGAGCAGGTTGTGGCGGATGGTCTGAGGCTGGCTGGGCAGAGTTATAGACCTCCGCGGTGGATTGCGGTTTCGTTTTGCCGTTTCTTAGTGTCCTGTTCCATGTGAGAGTTGACGATTAGTTCAAGAGCGCGACCTGGGGGTCGCGCGCGGACGAAGGCGTCCGCCCCACCTTGCCACTGCCTTGCCACTGCCATGCCACTGCTCCCGCATTGGTTTGGTATTGCCTTGGCACTGCTTTGGCACCGCCTTGGAACTGCTTTGCTATTGACTTGGCATGCCGTGCCATTACTTCATGTTAACTGGCGGAGCTTTGTTAAAATCGGGATTGATACTAAACCCAAGCGTTTCGGCCCAAGACTTCCTTTCGATCCGTGGCGCTCGCGTCCACAATCTTAAAAACATTTCTCTCGACATCCCACATAACCAGCTCACGGTGGTGACTGGCGTATCGGGGTCGGGAAAGTCGTCGCTTGTCTTCGATACGATCTACGCCGAGGGCCAGCGGCGGTATGTGGAGTCGCTGTCGTCCTACGCGCGGCAGTTTCTGGAACGGATGGAAAAGCCGGATGTGGACGAGATTCTAGGCATTGCTCCACCCATCGCGATCCGGCAGAAGAACATGACGCGGAATCCACGGTCCACCGTGGCCACTTCCACTGAGCTGTACGATTTCCTGCGGCTGTTGTTTGCGCGCGTGGGGCGGACGTTTTGTCCGAATTGCGGCACGCAGGTGATTCGCGACACCGTGGATCAAGTTGCGGACCGCGTGCAGGAACAAGCCGAGGGATCGCGTTGGTACGCCTTGTTTCCGGTAGGCGCGGCGGCGGACACGCAGCAGCTTCGGGATCATCTGTTCGAATTGCGGCGGAAGGGTTTCACGCGGCTGTTCCAGGAAGGGCGGACGTTTGAGTTTTCGACTCCGGAATCGCTTCTTGACATCGATTTCCGCAAGCCGCTGTATATTCTGGCGGACCGCATTGTGATTACGCCGGACATCCATCAGCGCATTGTGGACACGGTGGAAGTTTGTTACCGCGAGGCCGGAGAAGTAATTCTGCGGCCTGCCTCCGGGGAAGGCGCGGACCTGCGGTTCAGCGAGAAATTTTCATGCAAGACTTGCGGCAAGGATTTTACAGAACCGCAACCGAATCTGTTCAGTTTCAATAATCCGTTTGGCGCCTGCCCGCGCTGCCAGGGATTCGGCAACACCATCGACTACGACATCAACCGTGTGGTGCCGGACCCAACGATTTCGCTGGAAGATGGCGCTGTGGACCCTTGGA
>JANXXV010001012.1 GCA_025350445.1 Bryobacteraceae bacterium
CCGCCGTCGCCGCCGGCACAGCCGTAGCAAAGGATAACCCCGCCATGTTCCAGCAAGTTCTAGAAGCCAGCCTGGCCGAAAAGAAAGGCGTCATGATTTACGTGAAGGGGCAGTCAATCCCCGGCATCGTGACAAAACTGAACCCCGACTCGGTAGAACTCCGCAGCCGCGAATACAGCCGCATCGTAGTCAAACTGGAATCGATCGACGCCGTAGCAATGTCCTAACCGGCGGACGGCCGACGCCCACGTCCGCGCGCGACCCATGGCCGCGCCCTCAGGCAATAATCTCTTTCACAACCCGCGCCGGGAACTGGTCGGTCAACCTCTCCTTCAGCCCATGCCGTTCAAACGCCAGATCGCGATAGTTGAACCCAAGCAGGTGCAGCACGGTGGCATGGAAGTCATGCACGCTAACCCGATCCTCCGCCGCCTTGTACCCGATATCGTCCGTCGAGCCATAAGTGAAACCGCGCTTGGTCCCGCCCCCGGCCAGCCACACGCTAAATCCGCTAGGCCCGTGGTCCCTACCCGCCGCCTTCCCAATGCCCTGTGAAATCGGAAGCCGCCCGAACTCGCCGCCCCAAACCACCAGCGTCGAATCCAGCAGCCCGCGTTGCTTCAAGTCTCTCAACAGCGCAGCCACCGGCTTGTCCGTTTTATTACACGCATACTGCAAGCTTGCCTCCAGATTCCCATGCGAATCGAAAATCTGGCCTTCGATATAGAGCTGCACAAACCGCACCCCGCGCTCCACCAATCGCCGAGCCATCAGGCACCGCTTCCCATACGATTCCGTAGCCGGATCGTTCAGCCCATAGTCCTCGCGCGTCGCTTCACTCTCTTTATTCAGATCCAGCGCATCGCTGGCCGCCAACTGCATCCGCGCCGCCAGTTCATAGCTTGAGATCCGCGCATCCAGATCCGGCTGATAAGGACGATCTTTCCGGTGCGCCTCATCCAGCTTCCGCAGCAGGTTCCGCTCCGCCTCTATCAGCGCACCCGGAATTTCCGGCCGCGGCTCCAGATTCAGCACCGGTGCGCCTTCAGTCCGGAATCGCGTTCCCTGATAAATCGGCGGCAGCCAAGCCGATTGCCAGTTCGAAATACCGTTGATCGGCAGGCCTTTCGGATCGTCCAGCACGACGTACGCGGGCAGGTTCTGATTCTCCGTGCCAAGACCGTAAGCCACCCAGGACCCGAGCGAAGGCCGGCTCGCAATCGTGCGGCCCGTATGCATCAGGAACAGCGCCGGCTCGTGGTTCGCATGCTCCCCATACATAGACCGGATCAGCGAAATGTCGTCCACGCACTCCGACAGATGCGGCAGCACACTCGAGATATCCATGCCGCACTTGCCCGCCTTCTTGAACTCAAACGGCGACGGCAGCAATCCCCCGGCATTCTTCGGATCGGAAGCCTCGAACGTCAACTCGCGGCTGGCCGCGCTACCGGCATGTTTGGTCAACGCCGGCTTCGGATCGAACAAGTCCACCTGGCTCGGCCCGCCATTCATGAATAGATGGATCACCGACTTCGCCTTAGCCGGAAAGTGCGGAGCCTTCGACGTCAGATCGAACACCTGCGAAGCCGAAGCCTCGCCCGCCATGGCGCGGTTCGCCGTAAATAGATCAGCCGCCATCAACGACGCCAGCGCCGTCCCATGCAGCCCGTTCACCATATTCGAAAAGAAGTCACGCCTGGATTGGTTCACCATAGTTACCGTCCCGTCCCGCAAAATACTTAAAAATTCGAACCCGAGTCTCGAAAGCCATCAAACCCGTAAAATCCTTGATAATCCGCACCCGAGTAAACGAAAGGTGGGGCAGACGCCCTCGTCTGCGCGCGACCCCCAGGTCGCGCCTTCTCAATCGATAAAACTAAACTCAGCCGAGTTCAAAATCGCATGGCAATAGTTCGCCAGCGCCATCCAGTTCGCCTCGCCCGCGCGCGGCGCATCGCCATTGTCCGTCTTTAGCCGCTCCGGCCATTGCTTCCGGAACGCAGCCAGCGCTTCCATCCCGGTAGCCAATTCATCCCCACTCGGCGCACGCGAAAACGCCCTCCGGTACACCAGTTCCACCTGCTTGCCGCGGTCCCCGTCTTCCTCATCGATCACGCGGCCCGCCATGTACTTCGCCAAGTCCCACGTCATCGTCCCATTCATCATGTGCAACGCCTGCGTAGCCACGTTCGACCGGCGCCGCTCAGTGCAATTCGGAGTCATCGCAGGCAGATCGAAGGCGTCCAGCAACGTCATCGGAGTTTGTCTCCGATGCAGCACATAGATGCTGCGCCGGAACCCCGCCGGGGAAGCCTTCACCGTCACTTCCTTATCCGGACGAATCTCCACTTCCTGCGGCGTGCCAAATTGTTTCGGATCCAGCCGGCCGGTCACCGTCAACAGCGAATCGTACAGCGTCTCGGCATCCATCCGGTGCAGTTGCATCCTGGTCAACAGCGCATTCTCAGGGTCAACCGCCAGCAACTTCTCATCCACCCGTGAGCCCTGCCGGTAAGCCGTCGATGTCACCATCAGCCGGTGCATCGCCTTCATGCTCCAACCGCCGCGCACAAACTCAGTCGCCAGCCAGTCCAGCAGCTCCGGATGCGTGGGTGCGGTTCCCGACCGGCCAAAGTTGGAAACGCTCGGGACGATACCGCGTCCGAAATGGCGCATCCACATCTGGTTCACCAGCACTCGCGAAGTAAGTGGATGATTCGCCTGCGTCAACCATTGCGCCAGCGCCAGCCGCCGGCCGCTGGTCCCCGCAAATGGCGAAGCCGGACGATACGGCTTCAGCTCGGCGCTGGCCAGCACCATCGGCACACCCGCATCCACCGGATCGCCGAACGAGGCTGGATCCCCGCGCCGCAATAGATACGATACCGAAGGCTCGCCCGTATCCATCAACACCCGCACATGCGGCTTCGTCTTCAGCTTCCCGCGTGCCTGATCCAGATCCTTCTTCACCGGCCGATACTTGCCTTCGAACTCGGGATACTTCCGCTCCAGGTCAGTCTCGGAAATCTCCAACACCGGCTGGAATTT
>JANXXV010001013.1 GCA_025350445.1 Bryobacteraceae bacterium
CTGGATTTCGGCGTCCTCCTCGGCCAGCATCTGGCGCGCGCCTTCAAGGTCGGCGTGCAGCTTCTTCCACTCTCGGTAGCTGGAGACTACTTCCCCCAGCTCGCTCTGCTGCTTGGATACCTTGCGGTAGGTGTCGTTATCGTTGATTATTTTGGGATCGGCCATCTGGCGCGTCAGATCTTCAAAACGCGTCTCGATGCCATCCAGTCGCTGGACGTATTGCATGGGGATTCTTTAGGCGATGACTAGCTCGCCGCCTTGTTGTTTTTCGAGTCTCATCGCGCCTTCCAGGGCGTGAATGGCGATGGCGGTCTGGTCATCGGACGGAGGCTGGGTGGTGATTTTCTGGAGCCAGAGGCCCGGAGTAGTGAGCGCGGCCATTAGTCCGCTGCGGCGTTTGGCGGCAAAGCGGATCAGTTCGTAGCTGAGGCCGGCGATTACCGGGAGCAGGACGATGCGGGCGGCGAATTTATACACGAAGCTGTCAAAGGGCAGCAGCATGTAGACCAGCGTGGAGATGGCCATGACGACGAGCAGGAAACTGGTGCCGCAGCGGGGATGAAGCGTGGTGAAGCTCTGCGCATTCTCTACGTTGACTGCTTTGCCGGATTCGAAATTGAAAACCACTTTGTGCTCCGCGCCGTGGTATTCGAAGACGCGGTGAATGTCTTTCCAGCGGGAAATCATGTAGAGAAAGCCGAGAAAGATCACCATGCGGATGATGCCGTCTACCAGGTTGAAGGCGATGCGTCCGTTTAAAACGGGGAAGAATTTCTGAAGTCCGGTGGTGAGGTAGAGCGGGACCAACTTGTACATGACGATGAAGAAGACGAGCGAGATGATCATATTGACGGTCATCATCCAGGACGAAATTTCTTCCGGCTTTTCTTCCGATCCTTCTTCGATGGCTGCGTTAGCGGAAAATTTCAGCGCTTTGACGCCCAGCCACATGGCTTGGCCCAGCGTGCCGACTCCACGGAAGACAGGCAGTTTGAAGATGGGATATTTTTCCGACACCTTGTGCAACTGGCTTTCCTCGGTGACGATTTCGCCGTTGGCTTTGCGGACGGCGATGCAATAGCTGTGAGGCGCGCGCATCATGACGCCTTCCATCACGGCTTGACCGCCGACGAGAGTCTCTTCACCGCTTTCGAGGACAGGCAAAAGCTGGGTGTGGACGGCGAGGCGAATGAAACTCTTTAGTGACAAGGGTTTTGGGACTCCTACAGCATTAGTATAGCGCGGGTTTGCGATTGAGTAGAATACGGCCTTGGCGACCGAAATAGTACTTGACACGGCGACGTACTAGGCTTAAGCTTTTTCTCGGGCATAGTCGGACCCAATCTAAGTAAAATGGAGGACTCAGTGGATCTGAAAAAGCTTCAACCGCAACGAGACCCGCTTCGTCAGGTTTCGCGCCGTAACTTACTGGGAGGGGCCGCGGCACTTGCCACCGCTCAAACCGTTAAGGCCTTTGCCGATCACGAAGACGATCGCCAAAACAATGACGGCCCCAAAGGGCCAATCTTCGCATACGTCGGCGCTTACACACCGAACAGCGCCGGCTTCTACCTCTTCCAGGTCAATCCTTCGGATGGAAAGCTGACTCAGTTAAAGATATTTCCCAGCACCACCAACCCGTCTTGGCTTACGTTCGACCCGAAAAGGAAAAATTTGTATGTTGTAAATGAAATTTCGAATTTCAATGGCGGAACCACCGGGTCGGTTAGTGCCTATACGATTAACCGTACGACCGGCGATCTCACCTTCCTCAACACCGTGGGTTCGGGAGGTGCGGGACCGGCGCATGCCAGCGTGGACCCTTCCGGGAAATTTCTTTTCGTCGCTAACTATGGCGGCGGGAACGTGGCAGTGCTTCCCATCCTTGCCACAGGCGCGCTATCGAGCGCATCCGATGTTAAAAACGACGTGGATGCCTGCTCCCCGGCCTGCCCCGTGGGACCGATTCATGCGGCGAAGGCTCCCCCGGGCAGCTTTGCCATTAGCGGTCACGACGCGCCGCACGCCCACATGATCCAGACCGATCCGGCGGGCAACTTCGTTTTCGTGAACGACCTGGGGCTTGACGTCACCATCATATGGACACTTGATAAAGTGAACGGGAAGCTGTCGAGTCCGAAAACGGTGCCTTCCTCGGCGGGAGCCGGTCCGCGTCATTTCGCCTTCCATCCCAACGGGCGCTGGTTCTATTCACTAAATGAAGAGGCCTCGACGTTGGCGTTTCTGACTTATGACGGCCATGGTGCGCTTACGCCGGTGGCCGAAATTTCCACGC
>JANXXV010001020.1 GCA_025350445.1 Bryobacteraceae bacterium
GGACACTAGAGAATCACCGGATTGAAACACTATATTCATTCCCCGGAGAGCTTCTCCGAATACAATTAGAAGTTTTCCGGGGGAAGAAGCAATGAGCGCAGCGCCCGCGATGGTTTCCATTGGCGACCACGGAGTTCTAAACAGAGAGTTGTCCCAGACGCTCGCCGATGTCTGGATCGACCGCGACTTAAGCTGGCTTGATTTCAACGACCGCGTGCTGGCGGAAGCCATGGACCAGCGAACCCCGTTGCTCGAGCGGGCGAAGTTTTTGGCCATCTTCACCTCCAACCTCGACGAATTCTTCATGAAGCGCGTCTCGGTGTTGCGGAAGGGGCCGACACCGCAGCGTGTCGATTTGTGCGCAAAAGTTCGTGACCGGCTGCTCACAAGTCTTCAAAGGCAAGCGGATTGTTTCCGAAAAAACATTGTGCCGGAACTGGCGGCAAACGGAATCCTCCTCCGAAAATGGAACGAACTGACCGCCGCCCAGCAAGACGAGGCCGGCCGGTACTTCGATTCGGAAATCTCTCCGGCGCTGACGCCACTCGTTTTTGATCCGGCTCATCCGTTTCCGTTCCTGTCGAATCTATCGGTGTCTCTGGTCTTCCTCCTGCGGGATCCGCAAAAAGAGGTGACCTCCTATGCCCGGTTGAAAGTGCCGTCCGTTCTCAAGCAGTGGGTCGCGCTGGATTCGGATTCCCCTTCCGGACAGAAGGTTCTCGCGCCGCTTCACGAAGTGATTCGGGGTAACGTTCACAAGCTTTACACTGGCATGAAGCTAACCGGAACAACCTTGTTCCGCTTGACGCGCGACGCTGAAGTGGAGATCGACGATGAGTCCGGCGAAGCCTTACGCGATCTGGTGACCGAGCAAGTCAGGCTGCGCCGCTACGAACCGGCCGTGCGGCTGGAATTCGCGCCCGGCGCGGACCCTTCCATTCGGGAGATGTTGCGGCAGCGGTTCGATCTTTCCCCGGCGGACATCTACGAGGTGCCGGATGAACTGGATTACACCTCGCTGTTCCAAATAGCGGGGATGCCGCCGGCGGCGCTTAAGGACGCTGCCTGGAACCCGCTTCCTCCGGCATTTATCGGAAACAGTCGCGATATTTTCGCTGCCATCCGCGCAGGCGATATTCTGGTCCACCACCCTTACGACAGCTTTGAGGACAGCGTGGGACACTTTATCGCTTCCGCCGCCGCCGACCCCGAGACCGTCGCTGTGAAGATGACGGTCTACCGCATTGGCGATGACACCCAGTTTGTGAAGTCCCTGGTGAAGGCCGCCGAGGCCGGTAAACAGGTGGCTTGCGTCATCGAAATCAAAGCCCGCTTCGACGAAGAGCGCAACCTGCATTGGGCCGCTGAACTGGAAAGAGCGGGCGCCCATGTCACCTTTGGCGTGCAAGGCCTGAAGACCCATGCCAAACTCGCGTTGGTGGTCCGCAAGGAACCCTCCGGTCTCAAGAGTTACGTCCACATAGGCACCGGCAATTATCACATGCGGACCGCCCGCCTCTATGCCGACGTCGGCCTGTTCACTTGCAATCCCGGAATCACCCGCGATGTGGTCCTGCTGTTTCACTTCCTGACCGGACATTCTCAATCGCCCGCCTGCCGGGAATTACTGCTGGCGCCCACCACTATGCGGCCGCGCTTACTGCAGCTGATCCAAAGGGAGATTGCCAACAAAAAAGCCGGCCTTCCGGCGCGCATCGTCGCGAAAATGAACCAGGTGGAGGATCCCGAACTGATCGAAGCCTTGTGCGAAGCCGCCGGCGCGGGAGTACCCGTCGACCTGATCGCACGGGGATTCTGCTGCGTCCGGCCCGGCGTTCCCGGCCGAACCGAGGGCCTCCGCGTCCGCTCCATCATCGGGCGATTCCTCGAACATTCCCGAATCCTGCATTTCGCCGCCGGCATGCAACAGCCGGTTCACGGCGAGTTCTTCATTGGCTCGGCGGACTGGATGTATCGCAATCTCTCCAAACGCATCGAAGTTATTACTCCTATCCTCGCCAAAGAGCCGAAGGAAAAGCTGTGGGAGATCCTGGACGTCTGCTTACGCGATAGCAGGCAGGCGTGGGTTCTGGACACAAACGGTACGTACTCCAGGTTGGATCCGAATGTGGCGGAGGATGCCCCGAACGATGGTCCCGAGGCAATCGGAACACACGCATTCCTGATGGACTTGGCGCGGCGCAGAGCCGAATGATGTCCCGGCACAGCCAGGCGCCCATCGATGCGTTGAAAGCCTTTCTGTTCGAAAAAATACGCGAACTGTTCGTCTCCCCGGAGGATCTCAGCGCCCTCGATCCCGAACGGTCCGAGTATGAACGATTCGCCATCCCCTATTCCTTCAAGCCGCAATTAAGCTTCGCCCAAGCCTTGGTCGCGGCCGGCGGTGCGTTTCTTCGAATCCTCTTGGGGTCGCTTCTGTTCGCGGTCTGGGGCACGTACACATTCCTGGCCTGGAGCACTGTTCGAAACGTCTTCCAGCGAATCGTCGTGCTTCTGGCGCTATTCCTTCTGTTCGTTGCCTCGGCTGCGCTTCTCCTGCTGGCGATCTCGGCGCTGGTGCGATCGCTATGGCCCAATCGTCCGAAACGTCCGCGGGCATCCGGGCCTACGTAAAAATTGTAAAAACCCCTTAAACTTAATCGCTTTGAAATATCAATAGCATACACTCTTGAAGATCGCCGATTGAACGGCCATCGGCTGGAGGGCAAGAGGATAAATGGAACTGTTTGGGCAAACGATCTCCACGGGAAGCGGGATTTTTCTTTTGCTGGCCTTGGCAATGGCCTTGAGTTTTGAGTTTGTGAACGGGTTTCACGACACGGCCAACGCGGTGGCCACCGTGATCTACACCCACGCGCTGAAGCCGTGGTTCGCGGTGATATGGTCCGGATGTTGGAATTTGATCGGCGTTCTTACGTCGAGCGGCGCGGTTGCGTTCGGCGTTCTAGCCCTCCTGCCGGTGGAATTGGTGTTGAACGTAGGCTCCGGCGCGGGATTCGCCATGGTCTTCGCCCTGCTGATATCAGCCATCATCTGGAACCTCGGTACGTGGTATCTGGGCCTCCCGGCTTCCAGCTCCCACAGCTTGATCGGCGCCATCATGGGGGTCGGCCTGGCCAATTCGTATCTTTTGGGCTCGCACCAATTCGGCGAGGGCCTGAACTGGGCCAAGGTCACCGAGGTGGGTATGTCGCTCCTGATATCACCCATCGTTGGCTTCACCTGCGCCGCGCTGCTACTCACCCTGTGCAAGGCGCTCGTCAAGCGTCCGGACCTCTACTCAGCGCCTGAGAAAGACAAGGCGCCGCCGCTCTGGATTCGCGGCTTGCTTGTCCTCACCTGCACCGGCGTGAGCTTCGCGCACGGTTCTAATGATGGTCAAAAGGGCATGGGTCTCATTATGCTCATCCTGGTGGGCATTGTACCCCTGAGCTTCGCGGTGGATCTCCGCACCAACCACGCCGCGATTATGGAACTCTCGTCCACCACCCAAACCATCTCGTTCCAGATGGACCGCCACTCGCCGGGAGTTGCCATGGGCGGGTATCAAATAGCCGGCGAAGAAATCTCCGCTTACTTAAAGACCGCCGGCAAAGTAAACGAACGCACCTTCGCCGCCATCGGGACGAAATGCCGCGAGATCTCCGAAATTCTGACCGGCAAGGACACCCTGGCCGACCTCAACGCCGACCAACGCCGGACCCTCCGGAGCGATTTGTACCTCACCTCCGAGGCCCTCGGAAAACTTATCAAGCAGAAGAAGCTGGATGACCCGGTCGAGCAGAAGACCGTTGCGGTGCTGAAGTCCCACATGGATAAAGTGACCAAGTTCATCCCCGATTGGGTGAAGGTGGCCGTTGCCCTCGCACTTGGCCTGGGAACCATGATCGGTTGGAAGCGAATCGTCGTAACCGTCGGCGAAAAAATCGGCAAGGAACACCTCACCTACGCGCAGGGTGCGTCCGCTGAGCTGGTGGCTATGTGTACAATCCTGGCGGCCGACAATCTGGGCCTTCCCGTCAGTACAACGCACGTGCTTTCCTCGGGAATCGCGGGAACAATGTTCGCCAACCGGTCTGGACTGCAAACCGCCACATTGCGAAACCTCCTCCTCGCGTGGGTGCTGACGCTGCCGGTCTGCGTACTGCTGGGAGCCGGGATCTTCGCCTTCGGCTTCAACTTGCTACTGCGAATGGGCGTCAAATAACGATGGACGGCGGTCCCCCAGGAACGCGCCGGACGCCCCCGCCCGGCTTGCCAGGCGTCCGGCCCTAACCGGCGCGGCAAAGTAAATAGGTCATTTCTTGGAAAGGTCCAACCGCCGGAGCGAAAAAGGACGTCCCCAACGTCGCGTCCGAGGCGATATTTGCGTAGCTCCGGCAGGCATCCACCGCGAACGCGATCTCAGACGTGGGCTTCCACGTGCCGCCGCCCTTGGACACCCTTCACCAGGAAAAGCACGTCCTCGGCGATGTTGGTGGAATGATCCGCAATCCGCTCCAGGCTTCGCGTGATCGCCAGCAGATCGAGCGCTTGCGGAATACTCGCCGGATCCCTCTGCATACAGCTGACCAGCTCGTGATAGGACGCGGTACGAAGGCTGTCCACCGCATTGTCGGACGCTAGCACGCTACGCGCCATCTCCGCGTCGCTCATGATAAACGCGTCCAGGCTCTTGCGCACCATCGACTCCACCAGAGCCGACATATGCCTGATGTCCACCATCGGCTTAATCACCGGCTCGGCGAGCAATGAAATCGCCCGCTGGGCGATTTGAACCGACAGGTCGCCCATACGCTCCAGATCGGTGTTGATTTTAAGCGCAACCACCACCAGACGAAGGTCCGCCGCAACCGGCTGTTGGGTCGCAAGCAGGTTGATGGCGGCCTCATCGATCTCGATCTGGATCTCGTTAATCCGCCGCTCATCCAGGAAGACCTGCTCGGCAGCGCTATGGTCCTTCTGGGTGGCGGCCATCACGCTTCGTTTCACCGCAGCTTCGACCAGCGCGCTCATCTCCAGCAACTTCTGTTTTAGCCCGTCGAGTTCCAGTTCGAAGTGACGCACTACTTTGGCTCCCGCTTCCATTTGCACACACCCCTAGCCGAATCGGCCCGTAATGTAATCTTCCGTCTCTTTCTTCGCAGGGTTCTTAAAAATCACCGTGGTGTTATCGAACTCCACCAGCTTTCCCATCAGGAAGAATCCCGTATAGTCGGCCACGCGCGCCGCCTGTTGCATATTGTGTGTGACGATGACGATCGTGCAGCTATCCTTAAGCTGGAAAATCAAATCCTCGATCTTCGCGGTGGCGATAGGGTCTAACGCCGAGCACGGCTCGTCCAGCAGCAATACTTCCGGATTCACCGCCAGCCCGCGCGCGATACACAAGCGCTGTTGCTGGCCCCCCGACAAACCGTAGGCGGAATCGTGCAGCTTGTCCTTCACTTCATCCCACAGCGCCGCCCGGCGCAGGCTCTGCTCAACATGGTCTTTAATGCCGGACGCGCCTATCGAACCATTGATCCGCGGCCCATAGGCGATATTGTCGAAGATCGATTTCGGAAACGGGTTCGGCCGCTGGAATACCATGCCCACCCGCCGCCGCAACGCCGACACTTCCAGCTTGAAGATGTCCTCGCCGTCCAGCAGAACTTCGCCCTCCACCCGGCTGTTGCTGATTGTTTCGTACATCCGGTTGAGCGTCCGCAGGAACGTCGACTTCCCGCAACCGGAAGGTCCGATAAATGCCGTTACCCGTTTTTCGTACACCTGCATCGAGATTCCGTGCAGCGCCTGAAACGACCCGTAGTAAAAATTCAGATTCGCCGCACTCAGCTTGGGAGTCGCCGTCAGTGCCTTCCTGCTCTCGTCGATTGCCTCCATCGGGAGGCCGTAACCTTTCATCTTCGCATCGGGGATATGTTTGGGAATAGGTGCCTGCATGGGAGTCATCCCGCTACGTGACCTCGCTTCGATAGAATTGCCCGGGCGGCTATGTTAATGGTGAGTACCAGCATCAGCAGAACGAAGCCCGCGGACCAAGCTTGCCTATGCCAGTCCTCATAGGGTGAAATCGCATACGTATAAATCATCACCGGTAAAGCAGCCGTCGGCTGCTCCCAGCCCGGACTCCAATACCGGTTGCTGAAACTGGTGAACAGCAGCGGCGCGGTCTCACCGGCCACCCGCGCCAGGTTCAACATGATGCCCGTAATGAGGCCGCTCTTCGCGGCCGGAATCACGACGGTCAAAATAGACCTCGCCTTGGACGCCCCAAGGGCCATGGAACCCTCGCGAAGCGACAAAGGAACTGCCCGCAGGAAGTCTTCCGAGCTTCTGATCGCGATAGGAATCATCATCACTCCCAGCGCCAGCCCGCCCGATAACGTCGAGAAATGTTTCTGCGGCAGCACCAGCAGCGTGTAGGCGAATATTCCAATCACGATCGACGGCACGCCGTTCAGCAAATCCGTGGTGTATCGCACCACGAAGGAAAATTTCGAGCCGCCGAATTCCGCCAGATACACTCCGCCCAGAAAACCGATCGGCACGCCAATCACCATGGCCAGCAGCAACAGCTTGGCGCTGCCCAGCAGCGCATTGGCCATGCCGCCCCCAGGTTCTCCTACCGGCTTTGGCAACTGCGTGAAGAAATCCCAGGTCAAACTGATACCGCCGTGGATAAACAAATATCCCAGAATGAAAAGTAGCACTCCCACGGCTATCAACGTGCAGACACCCGTCAGTCCAAGCATCACCGAATTGATCGCCCTGCGCCGGAAGCTTAACAACTAGCTCGCTCCCTTCATGGTCGTGCTCAGAACCAGCACGCGCGCAATGCCGTTGATGACCATAGTGAGGCCGAACAACACCAGCGCCAGCTCGATCAGCGCACCCTGGTGCAGCGCGTCCGTCGCCTCGGCAAACTCATTGGCAATCACCGCCGCAATCGAGTATCCCGGCGCAAACAACGACGCGTGGATCTTAGGGTCGTTTCCGATAACCATCGTCACTGCCATCGTTTCTCCAAGAGAACGCGCCAACGCCAGAAATATCGAACCCATGATGCCCTTCTTGGCGAACGGAAGCACTACGTTCCAGGTACTCTCCCAGCGTGTTGCTCCCAACGCCAGCGCACCTTCGCGCTGCTCGTTTGGCACCGCCAGAATCACTTCCCTCGAAATCGAAATGATGAAGGGGATAATCATCACCACCAACACCACACTGGCCGAAAACATGCTCACTCCGTAGAACGGCCCGGAAAATAAGGGCGTCCATCCCAGAACGGCCCGGATCCCCGGTTCAATCGAGACCAATGCGGGCACCAGAATGAAGATCCCGAGCAATCCGTAAATCACGCTCGGCACCGCGGCCAGCAATTCGATTAGAAACGTGAGAGCATTTGAAATCCGCGCCGGGGCAAGCTCCGCCAGAAAAATGGCGGCGCCTACTCCAAGCGGAATTGCCATTAGAAGCGCCACAGCCGAGGTCACCACCGTTCCATAAATGAAGGGAAGCGCCCCGAATTCCCCGGCCACGGGATCCCAGACCGACGTGCCCAGAAAAGACCACCCGAATTTGTGCCTCGGCAGGACGGAGTTCAAATAAAGCTCGTAAACCAACAGCGCCGTGACCGCTAATACTGTAAATGCACAGGTAAGTGTGATGACATACGCAATATCGTCGCCGCTCCGCAGGCGTTGCAAAAAAGTGGACGCCCGCGCGGACGGACGGGCGTCTATGGCGAAATTGGAGGGGGCGGCCATGGGCGTACAATTACTGAATCTTATCGATCGCCTTTAGTTCTTTGGCGACAACCGCCTTCGGCAGTGCCGAATAGGACAAAGCTTCGGTCATTTTCTGGCCGTCAGCCAGCATCCATTTAAGGAAGCCTTTGATCGCCTGTTTCTTTGCCGCATCCTCGATCTTGGTGGGGATCAGAAGCCATGTGAAGCTCGAAATCGGATATACGCCTTTGCCCGCGGCATCGGTAATCGACACCCGGAAATCGTCCGGTATCGGGGCTTTCGCCGCAGCCGCCGTCACGCTCCCCAAGCTGGCCTGGATAAATTCACCCGCCGCGTTCTTCACCTTACCGTACGTCATCTTGTTCTGCACGGCGTAGATCAGTTCCACGTACCCAATCGAATTCGCCGTCTGCTTGATCGATCCCGATACGCCTTCATTGCCCTTGCCGCCGAGCCCAACCGGCCAGTTAACGGAATTGGCCCGGCCGACTTTCGTTTCCCATTCCTTGCTGACCTTCGATAGATAATCCGTCCAAATGTAGCTCGTGCCGCTGCCATCGGAACGGTGCACCACCACGATGCTGTTCGACGGCAGCTTTACACCCGGGTTCGCCTTGGTCAACTCCGCATCGTCCCACTTCGTGATTTTACCCAGAAAGATTCCCGCCAGCACTTCTCCCGTAAAGTTCAGTTGGGAAGTCACTCCCGGAATGTTGTATGTAGGTACCGCCGCTCCTAAAACCGTCGGAAAGTGCAAGATTGCCGTCTTTCTCTTGTCCTCAAAATCCTTCATCTGTTTCTCGTTCATCGGCCCATCCGTGGCGCCGAAGTCCACAGTGCCGTTCGTCACTTGCGCAATGCCGCCGCCCGATCCGATCGACTGATAGTTGATCTGTGCGTTCGGGTTTTTCTTATGGTACTCATCAAACCACTTCGAGTACATTGGATACGGGAACGTCGCTCCGGCGGCGTTGATCAGAATCTGTTGGGCCGATGCGGTACTCACCGCAAGGGATGCCGCTAGTACCATGCTAACAATGGCTTTCCGACTAATCATAAACAAGTCTCCTAATCTTCTCATTCTTATGTTTCAAACACATTACGAAACCACCCGTCCCCCGGCTTCCGGCGCCCCTAGTACTTAATAGTTGGCGCGCTACCCGGCAGGACGTAGCGCAAATTGAACCAGATAGCGCTTTCGTGGGCGTTCTTGGGCGCGCCCGGCGCCACGTACCACGGATTGCGGAAGAAATAGGCGTATTGCGCCATGTACTGCAGCGCACCATACTTAGCATCTCGCCACAGGATGTGCGTCAAGCCGAACGTGACCTCCTGAATGCTGCGGTTCTGACTGTTCGGCGAGCCCGTGAATCCGTACCCGATTCGCGTCGTGCCGTTTGCGTCCAGAGCCGTATTCCGTCCCGCATAGACGCCGCCATAGTAGGCGTAGGCCGAAATGTTTTTGATCGTTCCCTCAAAGCCCGAAACGGTAGAACTGGAATGCATTAACGAGGGGCTGCCGTCTGATCGAACGATGAAATTCGGCACCGCGCCGAACAGATACCGGCCGGCGCCGTCGCCCCAGAAGTTATTGGTCACCACCCGGAAGTTCTTAACCAGTTCCGCGTTTATGGCAAAGGTGGCAGCGCCCCCAGCCTTGGTGAAGTAGTTATTGGTCGTCGGGTTGAATGTCTTGACAGTGCTTTCAACGCCGCCAACTTCGAAATGGAAGCGAGAGGACGGCTCGATCACGAGCTTCGCGAGAATGTCCGGATGCACGTTGGGAGTCGTTCTATCGTTATTCACGGCGTTATCTACTTCGCCGTTATACGTAGTGGCCAAGGCCGCCGGCAGTGTGGGAACGCCGCCGCCGCCCGAACCGCCGAAGTATTGGGTGGAGTTTTCCAGCGCCACACCAAACGTCACTTTGTTATTCGGGTGTCCGATGAAGCGGATTCCCGGAATGCGGCCCCAGTACAGACCGTTGGTGTAGTTCACGTCCACCACTTGCGAATAGAAGAGATCCGCAGGCAGAGGGGACATGCCTTTCCGGTTCGGTGTGAGCATGCTCCACGCTTGTCCCGCCATCACTTCCCAAAAACCCTTGCGCACGTCCACGTAGTATTGACGAATGCGGAAGAGCATGCTGTTGCTTGACACCTGCGTATTGTTACCCGCGACGCCGCCCACGAAATCGCCCTCGAAATACCCCAGGACGTTCGCGCCCTTTGCCTTCGCGTCTATGCGAAACCCAAGACGGGAGTTCTCAGAGCTCCACTTATCTTCGGTAAGGCGGCCCGCCACCGTGTTGTTGTAGGGAAAGCTTCCGAAGTTGGTTTGGAGACTCGTGCCCGCGTTGGTGCTGCGCCAAGTGTTCGTGATGTCCATAAACCCGACCGGCGTAATCGTGGCATCGCCGATTTTTATTTGCAGCGGCGAAGTCTCATTCGCCGCTGCTTGAGGGACCGCTTGTGGCGCCAGTGCCGCGTTTGCAGCGAAGGCTCCGGATCTAGCCGGAATGCTAGCTGCCGTTCCCAGCGGAATGACCGGCGTTAAGGAAGCTACCTCTCCCAGATTCGGCCGCGACCCCAAAATCCCGCTACCGGCAGCCGCTCCGGCACCGGCCTTTACTTCAGTTGCGGCGGGGGAGCCATTGCCCGCCCTCTGCTGCGCGGGCTCCTTGCGCAACTCGTCGATCTGACGTTGCTGCTCACGAAGCATCACCTTGAATTGCTCGATATCCGAATTCGTTGCCGCCACGGGCGTCGCAACTTTCGGCGCATTCTCCGTGTTGCTCTGTGTGCGCTCCTCGGCGCTTGCAAAAGGCAGCGTCATACTAAGGACGCAGGCCGCGAGTGTTCGCCCGCTCAGGGGCCGTATTGTTTTGATATTCATTAAGTAACTCCGGAAGTGAATGTAGCTAGAGAGAAGTGTCGTCAGAACGCATTTAGTCTTTGATCATCAGATTTCACCGGCTTGGCCCATGACTCCCAGACTCTATCGACTCGGAGTGTAGTTGTGATGAACACCGCGTTACACTTCAATTACAGAGCCAAACCAATTGATTCTGCATCGCTTACGCCCGCCCCGGCTAATGTTAACCGGGAGCGGTCGGATCGAAGGAACTTCTTGCTCCACCGGGGCGATCAGTGTACGATCATTGTAGAATCGTCTCTTGAGTTTTTCGTAGAGGAAAACAGGCGGCGGGCCGGCCCGGATTGGAGATTAATGTGCGCCATTTTGCCGTTGAGCTCGAAGAACTGAATGAAGCTCTCCTCGCCATGGGGGCCATGGTGGAATCCTCTATCCATTGCAGCGTTCAAGCCCTGGTAGAGCGGGATGAGCGCTTGGCCCGCCGCGTGATTGAAGACGAGCGTCGAGTCAACCAGATGGAGTTGGACATAGACGCCCGTGTCACTCGCTTGTTGGCCCTGAATCAGCCTGTAGCCCGCGATCTCCGTTTGCTCATCATAGCTTTGAAAATCAACACTGACCTGGAACGAATGGGTGACTTGGCGGCGAATATCGCCGAGCGCGCAATCGCTTTGATCAGCATTCCGGCGGTCGAGCCCTTGGTCGACACTCCCCGCATGGCGTCGCTGGTCGAAGATATGCTCCACCGCAGCCTGGACGCCTTTGTCAGGCGCGATGCCGACCTGGCCGCCAAGGTTTTGCCGGCCGATGATGAAGTGGACGCCCTTCGCGACGGTATCTACACCGAACTAGTCTCGATCATGCAGACCGATCCGGCCATCGTGAAGCCGGCCATCAATCTTATGTTTGTAGCGCGCAATCTGGAGCGCATCGCCGACCACACCACCAACATTGCCGAAGACGTCATCTTCTTGGTTCGAGGCGTTGATGTGCGGCATAATGCATTGCAGAGCAATTCGCCTCGCATCGGAAAATCGCTTCCCCTTGAGAACAGCACATTCAATTGAGTGCGGCTTCCCGAAGCGATGCGGCAGAAGCTGGAAATCTTCCCATAGGACCCGTTCCTCCGCATGCTGCTCCGGAAGAGACGGAGTCCGCGTCGCGGCGATGACGCTTCAAACTACTCTTCCTTTACTTTGAGAATCTGGTCGGCCTTCACATTCCTCAGAATCTGAGTCTTTCCGCTGGGCCATCGCAATTCTACTTCCCGCGCGGTCGCATCGGCGCCCAAGCCAAAGTGAACCCGCTTATCGGAAGAACTTGCATATCCAACCGAAGTGGTCACGTGATTGTATTGCACCCGCCCGGACTGGCTGGTTAACTTGATTCGCGTGCCGATCCCATCCCGATTGCTGGCCGTTCCCTCGGTCTGAATCAGAATCCAATGATTCGCCGCGGGCGAGGTATTGTACAGAATCTCCACCGGTTGGCCAATCGCCGAAACCACCACGTCCACCTTTCCATCGTTGTTCAGATCGCCGAAACCGCTTCCCCGGTGCGCCGCGGCCGCCAGCGCTTCCAGCCCGGCTTCACGGGAGACACTGCGGAACTGGCCCTTCAATTCATTACGGAACACGGCGTTCCGCTGCCGGTATTGATTCATAGAATCCAGCGTCCCCGCGTTCTCGCTGACGTGCGAATTCGCGGTGAATAGATCTTTATGGCCGTCATTGTCGAAATCGAATGCACCCACGCCCCAGCCGCTCATCCGGCGCGTGAGAAAGCCGATTCCCATCTGATAATTAGACGCCGTGAAGAAGCCGTTTCCTCCGTTGAGAAAAAGCGGAAAACTTTCGCCGCCCAATGCCGTAATCACCACATCGGGACGGCCGTCGTCATTCAGATCGCGGAAATCCAC
>JANXXV010001028.1 GCA_025350445.1 Bryobacteraceae bacterium
GATGCAGGACTTCTGCCGGCGGATGGGCTTTTCCCTGCGCTCCAACACACCAGACAACACGGTGCGCGCTGAACTGATTCTCTAGTCTGATTCCAACTCCCCCGCACCAGCCCAGACACGCAAGCCAGCCCGGACACCCAAGGTGGGGTAGACACCCGCGTCTGCCCGCGACCCCCCGGTCGCGGACTCGCACTAGCCGTCAAACCTAACACCGATCGGAATACACTAAAGCGATGAGGCTCTTGCCACTACTGCTGCTGTGTGCCGCTGCGGCGTACCCCGCCGACGCGATAGATGCTTTCGGATTTCACTGGACCGTGCCGCTCGCCTCCGAATGGAAGGTGGAACACGACGGCTCCCTTCGATTGGTAACCCATCGCGGCCCGGATACGGACAAGCCCCGCCGCCCGCGGCAGTTCGCACTGTCAGACAACGAGTACGGTTCCTTTCAACTGGAAGCTGACGTGAAGGTGCTGGATCGATCGCTGATTATCGTGTACGCCTACAAAGACGAAGCGCACTTCAACTATGCCCATCTTTCCACCGATACCGGCGCGAAGCAGCCCGTACACAACGGAGTCTTTCACGTGTTCGGCGGGGAGCGCGTCCGCATCAGTTCAACCGAAGGCCCGCCGTCGTTCGCCACGGTGAACGAATGGAATCACGTCGCGGTCCGCTATGAAGCGAAGGCAGGCAAATTAACAGTGTCGGTGAACGGCAAGCCGAACCCGTCCATGACCGCCGTGGATCTAAGCCTCGGGTCCGGAAAACTGGGGCTCGGATCATTCGATGAAACGGCAGTCTTCAAGAACGTGAAAATCACTTCCGTAAAATAGCACCGCACTGAAATTACTTTCGGCGAACGCGCATCTCCCCCGCCACCGTAGCATCCCAACGCGTATCGCCCTGCGCGCCGTAGTTGCCCAGCTTGTCCCAATCCTCGCGCGTGATGCCGTTCAAATCCCACACAACTTTCCCGGCGCGCACGGTAAGCTCGGCCACCAGCTTCTGCGTCCCCCGCAAACGCGCCCCGCTTACATCCACAAACCCGAAGTTACCCTGCTCCAAGCGCAGCACCGCCACATCGGCGGGTGCTCCCACCGAAAGATTCCCCAGCTCCTCACGCCTGATCTCCTTCGCGGGGTTCCAGGTGGATTTCAGAATCGTTTCGTCCAGCGGCATGCCCATGTTCAGGAACTTCGACATCACGTTAAGCATGTCCTTCATCGCCCCATTCATGCTGCTGATATGTAGATCGGTGGAAATAGAGTCCGGCCCAAACCCCTGCTTCATCGCGGGCACGGCCTGGCGGAACAGGAAGCTGCCGCCGCCATGACCGACGTCGAAAATCACACCGCGCTTCCGCGCTTCAAAAAGGTACGGGCGGACTTTGCCTTTCTCATCCAGCATGGGAACCGCCAGCAGATATTGGTGCGTATAAATGTCACCCGGACGCAGCTTCTTCAACAACAAATCTTCGTAAGGACGTTCCGGGCGGAACTGCCCGAAGTCTACAATCACCGGCAGGTTCGCCATCGTTCCCGCTTGCACCGCGTGCTCCACCGAAACCCATTCCGGGCCCATATAGTGTGCGCTCTTGAAGCCGACAATCACGTCCTTATGATTCGCCGCCATCGCTACCGCCGACTTCGCGTCCATGTCGTACATGTTCTGTTCCGGAACGCCCGCCATCCCCGAACCCACAATGTTCAGGAATGCCAGCACCCGCGTTCTGGCCCGATCGATGATGTGTTCTTTGAAATCCGGAAAGTTGCGCCATCCAGAAGATCCACAATCCACCATGGTGGTAACCCCCGACCGGAACGAGTGGTCGTCCGGGTGCACGCTGGACGGTCCGGTGTAGGACGTGCCCGTGCCGGCGTATAGATGCGTGTGAATGTCAATCAAGCCCGGCGTGACGTAGTAGGGAGATACGTCGACGGTCTTCAGCGCGCGGCTGGCGGCAATGCTGGCCGACACCTCCGCAATCTTGCCGTCCTTTATACCAACATCGCGCGTGGCGCTGATGCCATTTTTCGGGTCGATCACGTGACCGCCCTTCAGTAACAAATCGAAATCGGTCTGGCCAAAGGCGCACGCCGATAGAAGAAAGATTATTTGGATTGATCGAACTGCCATGCCGTAGCTACTATATCGCGGAGATTCACGTAGCGGGGAGTCCACTTCAATGTCCGCCTCAACTTGCCGGCATCGGCAACAAGTTCAGATGGATCGCCATCGCGCCGTGGGCCCATCACGAACGGTACTCCCGCACCGGTGACTTCCTCCACCGCCCGAATCACTTCCCGAACCGAACGCCCAATCCCGGTGCCCACATTGAAACGGTCCGACGCGCCGCCCGCCAGAAGCTGATCCAGCGCCAGGATATGCGCTTCCGCCAGATCGCTCACATGGATGTAGTCGCGAATGCAAGTGCCGTCCGAAGTGGGGTAATCGTCGCCGAAAATCGTAACCGGAACGCCGGTCTTGATCGCACGCAGCAATAGCGGAATCAGGTGCGTCTCCGGATTGTGTTCTTCTCCAAGGCCGGTACCCGGTTCCGCCCCGCAAGCATTGAAGTAGCGCAGGGAAATGCTGCGCAGCCCCCGGAACTCATCCAGCCAGCCGAGAATCTTCTCCACCATCACCTTCGTCTCGCCATACGGACTAACCGGCGCGAACGGAAAGTCTTCCGTGATGGGAACGTGCGGGGGAGTTCCGTAAACGGCGGCCGTGGAAGAGAACACCAGCCGCTTAATCCCGGCCCGCTCCATCGCGGTAAACAGCGATATGCTGCCGCTGACATTGTTGGTGAAATACAGTTCCGGATCTTTGGCGGATTCACCCACCGAAATATACGCGGCGAAATGAATCACCGCATCGAAGCTCCCACCCTCCAGCAATCGCGTCAGGCGCGGCGTGTCGGTCAAAGTGATCTGGTGAAAGTCTTTCCCTGCAATGTTCCGATGATGACCGCGGGACAAGTCGTCTACCACGGCAACGTCGTGCCCGCGCCGGCTCAGCAGGTGAACCGTATGCGAGCCAATGTAGCCCGCGCCGCCGCTCACCAGAATGCGCGCCATTAATGCTTCAACGCCTTCTCAACCGCCGATACCAGTTCCGCCGATTCCGGAGTAACGCCCGATTCAAAGCGCTGAATCACCTTGCCGTCCGCGCCCACCAGAAACTTGGTGAAGTTCCATTTCACTTCGCCGCCGCCCGTGCCGGTAAGGTATTCGTAGAGCGGCGCCTTGTCGCTGCCCCCCACTGAGATCTTCGAATACATGGGAAACGTAACGTTGTATTTGCTGGAGCAGAACGTCTTAATCTCTTCATTGGTGCCCGGTTCCTGCGATCCAAAATTGTTCGCCGGGAATCCAACAATCACCAGGCCCTGATCTTTGTATTTCTTGTACAAGGCTTCAAGG
>JANXXV010000082.1 GCA_025350445.1 Bryobacteraceae bacterium
TGGACGACAGTAACCGAGACATTTGGAATAACGGCGCCACTAGGATCGGTGATCCGGCCGGTTATGGTGGCCGTGCCGATCTGTGCGGTCGCTATAGAAGCGAACCCAGCCATCGCCGAGACAAGCGCGAAGCAACGGAGCAAACGCATGGTAGATCCCCCAAAGATCAAAATGTAACGAACAAGCTTGCTGTATTGTACAGAAAGTTGTGTATATTGGGAAGCCCTACCCCAAAGCTTCCCACTTCGGCTGCCGGATCCCCTATGAAAGATAAAGGCCGGGGATCTCACGCTTACCACGGGTTTCAACCGCTGACGGTGTTCTTTCGGAGACCGTCACATCCGGCTTCAGACTCCGGAACAGCGGCCGATCATCACGTGCGGCGGGATTGTAGCTCTGCCAGCCCGGGTGCCAGACTGTGCGCCCGAAACCGGTCCACTGGGAATTTCGGGGAGAGCGCCAATTCCCGCGCCTCCGTGCCCGCATACTGGTCAATGGCGAAGCCCACGGTTTCAGCGTCACGTTTCTGTCCCGCCTCGGAGAAGTAATAATGACTATTGTCCCTATTGAAGCCAGACGGCCGCCGAAGCGGCACTGAGGCTGATCCCAATAGATGAAAACTATGCCGTCGAGTCAAGCAAGCAAATACGAAGTGTTCACCCGGAGGCCGCGGCCGTGACGCCCCGCATCCTGATCGTCGAAGACGAAGAAAAGCTGCGGCGCGTGATGGAACTGCAACTGCGTTCGGCAGGCTTCGAAGTGGACCAGGCGGGCACCGCGGAAGAGGGCATGCGCAAGATCGATCGCGCCGGCCTGATCATCACCGACCTTCGCCTGCCCGGCATGGACGGCCTGGAACTGCTGGCCAACATCCGGCGGCAAAACCCGCGGATCCCCGTAATTGTGGTCACGGCATTCGGCACCGTGGAAAATGCCGTGGAGGCCATGAAGGCCGGCGCCGCCGACTTCCTGTTGAAGCCGTTTTCACTCGACCACCTGATGGCCGTGGTGAAGAAGGCGCTGGAAGTGAGCGCGCTGCGTGATGAGAACCGCCAGCTCCGCGAAGAGCTGGGCCACCGCTACGAATTCGACAACATCGTGGGCCGCAGCGCCATCATGCAGGAGCTTTTCGCCACCATCATGCGTGTGGCTCCCACCCGCGCTACCGTCCTGCTGGCGGGCGAAAGCGGCGTTGGTAAAGACCTGATCGCGCGCGCCATTCACTTCCATTCGCCACGCCGCGACAAGCCGTTCGTCAAAATCAACTGCACGGCGCTGCCGGAAAATCTGATGGAAAGCGAATTGTTCGGCTACGAAAAAGGCGCTTTCACCGGGGCCCTGGTCACCAAGCCCGGGAAGTTCGAATTCGCCGATACCGGTACGGTGTTCCTTGATGAGATTGGCGACGTGCCGCCATCCATTCAAGTGAAACTGCTCCGCGTACTGCAGGAGCGCGAGATCGAACGCCTGGGCAGCAACAAGACCCGCCACATCGACGTCCGCGTGCTGGCGGCTACCAACGTGGATCTGCGTGTCGCGCTGGAGAACGGGACCTTCCGCGAAGACCTGTACTACCGGCTGAACGTTCTGCCAATAAACATTCCCGCGCTGCGGGAACGCAAGGAAGACATCCCGTTTCTGGTTGATCACTTCCTCAAGAAAGTCGCCACGGACATGGCTGGCCGCGCTGTTAAGATCAGCGAAAGTGCGATGCAGAAATTGATCGCCTACAGTTGGCCGGGCAATGTGCGGGAACTGGAGAACGTCATTGAGCGGAGCATCGTGTTGAGCTCAGGCGGCACGCTGGATGCCGCCGACATCAAACTCGATACGTCCCGCGCCCGCGCCACGCAGGCCGAACATTTTCTTCCCGACGGCGTCAGTCTGGACGACTATGAAAAATCCATCATTCGCGAAGCTCTGCGCCGTGCGGACGGAAACAAGAGCCAGGCCGCGCGCCTGTTGGGAATTACGCGCAATGCTCTGCGCTACCGGCTGTCGCAGATGGGTATGGAAAGCGCTGACTGACGCCGCGGCTCACGCGGGCGCATTATAAGCGACGCCGAGATTGCGGGCGAGCAGCGCGGGACGCTCGCCCGCTGTCTGGAAAAGCAAGCGCTGAATCGTCGCCGGCGCTAGTGTAGTGTCTGCCAATTGGCTAGTGTGCTGTCCCCCGTAAGAGTTGACGACGGGAGCAAGAGCGCTCGCCGGGGGGCGAGCGCTCAGACAAGGTGTCTGCCCCACCTTGCGCCCGGTAGCCTGTTGTAAAGAATTAGCCGGGCCGGCAAACCAGGCACCCGGATTGGACGGGTGTACAGCGATCTGGCCGAACGCCGCGTGTGATGCGGTAAACCGAGGCAGGGGCCTCGGTGCGGACCGTGGGGTCCGCCGTCCTCGGGTGCATAGTCCGAGGACGGCCCAGCTCTGCCGCATGGGTAGCCCGTTTTGCAAGGAATCGACTTTCAATCGAGGTGTCGACAAGACCCATCAACCCGCCTTGCGCTTCGACCTCGGGCTTCCCCGGCGCCTCGGGACTTCGGATGGGACTTTCTCCGTACCGCGCAACGTCCGAATGCGTTGATAGGCGGCATGGCGTACTGAGGCTTCCAGGCCCAGGCGCGCCGTCTTCGATTCCTCGACGAGCTTGTCTTTCACGTTGTCCAAGCGCCCCTATAACCGCACGATCTTAGCCGAAACCACGCCCTTCAGCGCATTCCGCGTATCGACGATCAGCTTCGCGTTCGCCAGCACTTCGGCATAGCTGAAGTTCGAGTGATCGGTCGTAATTACTACGCAATCGGCCACCGCCGCCATCGCGTTGGCATCTTGCGCCAGAATGTCGGCGCCATCCAAATGAATCTTCGGAACAAACGGATCGCTATAGGTCATCTTTGCGCCGCGCTGTTTCAACAGGTGCAAAATATCAAGTGCCGGAGACTCGCGCACATCGTCGATATCCTTCTTATAAGCCATGCCCAGAATGTGCACATGCGATCCCTTCAACGCCTTCGTATGGTCGTTGAGTGCATTCTGCACCTTGTCCACAACAAAGTGCGGCATCTGTCCGTTGATGTAGCCGGCCAGTTCGATGAACCGCGCCTCAATGCCTGCCTGCTTGGTCTTCCACGACAGATAGAACGGATCGATCGGGATGCAATGCCCGCCCAGCCCCGGTCCGGGATAGAACGGCATGAAGCCGAACGGTTTGGTCGCGGCGGCCTCAATCACTTCCCATACATTAA
>JANXXV010000083.1 GCA_025350445.1 Bryobacteraceae bacterium
AAGTGCGACTCAGGATCCCGTTCGTAGGGGTGTTACCGGGCATCCGTTTGCCGACTACTTGCTCGGCGAGGTGCTGACACCCACCCGCGCGCGGACGTTTTCCAATGGTCTGCTGCGCGCGCTGCCCATCGCTCTGTACGCTGAAGATACCTGGAAGGCAACTTCAAAGCTTACCGTGACGCTTGGGGTGCGCTATGAGAATACGCCGCCATATGCAGACAAATACCGCGGCGGAATTAACGTGGTGGTGTACGAAAGCGGCGTCGGCCCCGATCGGCAGTTGTACCCGAATCCAAAAGTCCCGGCGCAAATTCGATCCGGTGACGGTGACTTCAATCAGGGGCTGCCGTTCCGGTTTCACGACGCGATTCCCCTTTTAACTGGAGACAGTCTACTGGGCCACGCGATGGTGAAACGCGATAACAATGATTTCGCTCCACGGGTCGGCTTGGCGTACCGGTTGGCGGATAGTTGGACGGTGCGCGCAGGCTTCGGTATGTTCTATGTGCAGGACAATGCGGAAGCGCGATTCGATCTCTCCCGCAACGTCGGGGGGCGGACGCAGTTTACGGCGGATTCCGAGAAACCCAACTCCAATCTCAGCGATCCATTTAAGAACGAGGGTGGCGTCTGTTCCAACTGGACCGGACCTTGCCAGGGACCAACTTTTACCCTGGCCAATAACACCAATCGCCGAACTCCTTATATGATTCAGTGGCTGTTGAATGTTCAGAAGCAGCTGGACAAAGATACTGTTGTGGAGGTAGGCTACCTTGGCAACGGAGCCCACAAATTGGAACTGCTGCGAGTCTGGAACCAGCCGGTGAACCGCATTGGACCAAGCGATTCCAGAACGTTACTGCAGCGCTCTCCATTTCCCGCTTATGGCCTCATCCAAACCGTGGATAGTCATGGCAACTCCACTTACGAAGGGCTCTCGGTCAAAGTCACCCGCCGTTTTTCGAAGGGCCTGACTTATCTGTCCAACTTTACCTGGTCGAAGGCTATGGATCAGGGTAGTGCCATCCGCAACAACACGGGTGATAATCAGTTTGCGACGGACAACTACAATTTCCACCGCGAACATGCACTCTCGCAATTCAACAATGGCAAGCGTTTTGTAACTTCAGTTCTCTACGAACTGCCGTTCGGCGAAGGACACAGGTTCGCAAGCGGCCGGGTGTCCGGTAAGATCGCGGGAGGCTGGCAGGCAGGCACCATTCTCACCCTTTCCGGCGGCACCCCCATCAACGTAGGCCAGCTTGGCGATACCCTGGTCATCGGCACTCCAAACGTTCCGGACGCTACCGGCATCAGTCCGATACCAACGGATCGCTCACCGGATAAATTCTGGAACGTTGCCGCCTTCAGCAACGCCGATCCGAACCTCGCTTATCGTTTTGGTAACACCGGGCGCAATTTACTGCTTACACCCGGAGTGGCGCAATGGGATTTCGCCATGACCAAGACGATTCGAATCCGCGAAGGGCACACTTTTGAATTCCGCTACGAGGCGTTCGATTTCATCAATCATCCGAATTACAATGCGCCATCGGCCGACATTCAGTCATCCACTTTCGGAAAGATTACCACGGCTCGAACCATGCGTGAAATGCAGTTTGGATTCAAGTACCTTTTCTAACCACCGCTCACCAGATTGGCGCGATCCGCGCGTCTCCGGCAAGCGCCCGCGGATTCAAGCGGTATCCGAATCCGGGCGCGGACGACAATTCAATGAAGCCGTTGGTTGGGACCGGTTCCCCTTCCAGCATCAATTCGCCGCCTTGCGCAAAGACATCGACGAATTCCGCCTTCGGGGAATTGGGAGTTGCCATTACGAAGTGATAAGTTGGCGCACCCACGCCATGCGGGATCACCGGCAGGTGATAGGCGGACGCCATCGCCGCAATCTTGCGTAATTCTGTAAGGCCGCCGGCGCGATAGATGTCCGGCTGCAACAGGTCCAGCGCGCGCCGCTCAATCAACTCACGAAAGCCGAAGCGCGTGTACTCGTGCTCGCCGCCGGAGATAGTGACGTCTACCGCATCCTTGATGCGCAGCAGGCCGTCAATGTCATCCGGCAGCAGAGGCTCCTCGATCCAGCGAATGCGGTAGGGCTGAAGTCTTCGCACCAGTTCGATGGTGTAAGGAACCGTGAGCGCCATATAGCAATCGAGCATGATGTCGCCCTCCGGCCCCACGAACTCGCGCGTGCGGCGCATCATTTCTTCGTTCCGGCGCAGGCCGTATTCGCCATCGGCCGGACCATGAGGTAGCGCGATCTTGACGTCGCGAAAGCCCTCCGCCAAGTGGCGCTCCGTAAGGTTGCCTGTTACGTACGCCGGCAGCCGATCCTTGGTCTGGCCGCCGATCAGCTTATAAACGGGCTGCCCGCAGGCTTTACCCAGAAGATCCCAGAGCGCGAGGTCGATGCCGCTAATAGCCTCAATGGCAACTCCGCGCCGTCCATACATTACAGAAGCCCGGTACATCTGATCCCAGAGCCGCTCGATATCCGCCGGATCCTGGCCCGCCAGCAATTGCGAAAACTGGTCGTCAATGATGGTCCGGGCGGCGTTGGCTTTTCCGCCTCCAATAAATCCAAGGCCGGTGAGGCCTGCATCGGTCTCGATCTCCACCACACCGGCGGACATTGTGCCAAACCATGACGTGCGCTTTTCGCGATAGGCAGACCACTGGGCCAGCGGATGCGCGATCAGAGACTCAGTGAGCCATGAGTGCGACATGATGGCGGTGTGCACCCGGACGGAGGAAATCTTCATGGCGTCGAGCCTAACACACGGGTTCAGATGCGCAGGAAAATCTTCCGCCGGTACATCCAGAAAAGAATTAGCCAGTAGGCCAACAAGATGGCGATACCCTGCATCAGCGGCTCCAATCC
>JANXXV010000085.1 GCA_025350445.1 Bryobacteraceae bacterium
AACCGATTTTCGGGTCAAAAAATCCGTTCGATTTTATGGAGCTGCAAGATGTTCAGGAGTTGACGAACTTCTTCGAGCGGCGGGTATCGGCGTATCAGACCGGGATCACGGGGGAAGTGGCTTTTACCGACGAGTTTTGAGGGCGGCCCATAGCAAGGCTGCTGGTTTAAGCTTACGTAACAGTTCAGGCCCCCCCTACCTGGAAGCCAGTTTGGGAGCTACCTCACCCGAGCGCGCGGCTAAGTTATTGATTTTGGGCGCAGCCGTTCGTGGGATTGGCGCTTCATACGGGCGAATAGGTCGCTATGAGTCGGTTTTGAGGGGGGGCCTGAACTGTTACAAGATTACTTCAGGTGTCTTAGGATGAACTCCACCAAGTCGTAAATCAAGACGATAAACATCGTCGCTCGGATGGCTAGAGGCTCTAGCGAACCGATGAACTGTTCAATCTCTTTCATAAATGAACCTCATCAACCGCAATGTATCATTGGCAACCAAATCCAACTGGCCTGCTTATCCCAAAGATGTGACATTGTGACATACGGGTTGAGCGCCGACACTTCTACGCAAGGTAATTCAGAAAGCGGCCATGCCCGCTTACTTTCTTTTGCGGCTTGCTTTGCGGTCCATTGAAGGAACCGGTTTCCGGTTCCTTGCTCGGCCGGGGCCACTTCTCAGATTATCCGCAATCTCCGGGTTCGACGAAAATACATCTCGCCGGTCTGAGGCAGAGCCTCGCTAGGACATACCAACGATTTCCCCCTGAGTGTCAACGTCGATCCCAATCGCACGCGATTCCTTCGGCAACCCTGGCATCAGCATGATGCTGCCGGAGATGGCGACTAAGAAGCCGGCTCCCGCCGAGAGCTTTACATCCGTTATATGGAGCGTCCAGCCGGTGGGGGCTCCAGCAATCTTTGGGTCATCCGAGAACGAATACTGCGTCTTGGCAATGCAAATTGGAAGGCGGCCAAACCCCCACTTGGAAAACTGAGCCAGCTTCCCGGCTGCCTGTTCGCTGTACTCCACATTGGCCGCGCCATAAACCTTTTGGGCCACCTTCAGAATCTTTTCTTCCGCTGTATCATCCGCCGAGTAGGCGGTATGCAACGAAGGGTTGGGATTGGAGTCGATAGTTCGCACAACTTCCGCCGCCAGAGCGGAGGCTCCATCGCCACCCTTGGCAAAGGCTTCCGATAAAGCGCTTGTTGCACCCTGCTGCCGGCAGAAGGTTTGCAGCAGCTCCAGTTCTCCGTCCGTATCTTTCGGAAACCGATTGATGGCAACTACCGAGGGAACCCCGAAGTCACGCAGGTTGGCGAGGTGCTTTTGTAAGTTGACGAATCCCCGTGCCAGCTCGCCTTCGCCCTGATTCCGCAGGCTCTGCACCGTGGTCACCAGCACGGCGGCGCTTGGCTTGAGGCCGGATGAGGGCATCACCAGATCCATGTACTTCTCAAAGCCAAGGTCGGAGGCAAACCCCACTTCATTCACAACGTAATCCGCTAACCGCAGCCCCATATCCTGGGAAACAACGCTGCTGGTTCCATGCGCAATGTTGGCAAACGGCCCGCAGTGTACTATCGCCGGCGTGCCGTCCGTCGTCTGTACCAGGTTCGGCAGAAAGGCTTCGCTTAGCAACGCCATCATGCCGCCGGAGCCTTTCATCTCCGCCGCCCGCACGGGCCGTCCGTCGCGCGCTTTTCCCACCACGATGGAACCCAGCCTCTGCCGCAGATCGTCCCGATTGTGCGCCAGCGAGAGAATCGCCATGATCTCGGATGCGGCCGTAATGACGAACCCATCGCTTCTGTTGCTTCCCTGCCGTGTTCCGCCCACACTCACTGTGATCCGGCGAAGCGCGCGATCATTCATATCGAGAGCGCGCGGCCACGTGATTCCGTCCGGATCGAGGTCCAAATCGTTGCCGTGAAACAGGTGTGCATCGATCAAGGCGGAGAGAAGATTGTGGGCCGATGTAATCGCATGAAAATCACCATGAAAGTGCAGGTTGATTTTCTCGCTGGGTTCCAATGCCGAACGGCCCGCGCCTGCCGCACCGCCCTTCATGCCGAACACGGGACCGAGGGACGGTTCGCGCGAGGTAATCACCGCCTTCTTGCCGATGCGCTCCAAGCCTTGCACCAGGCCGATGGCTGTCACCGTTTTGCCTTCCCCGGATACAGTGGGCGTGGTCGCGGTGACCAGAATTAGTTTGCCCCGGCGCGGCAGTTGCGGATCGTGCAGAAGCTCCAGTTTCAACTTGGCGCCGTAGGGCCCCAGTTGCTCGACATATTGTGGAGGTACTTGTAACTTGCCGGCAATCGCCTGAATAGGAAACAGCGTTTTAGTCATCCATTACCACGATAGAAGGTTCGCGTATCCAGCCACATCCGGCGTCAACACGAACCGAATGGCTTTGTTGCCGCGGCCTTACAGAGGTACGGTCGCGACTTTCGCCGAAACCACCCGATGTATAGCTGCGCGCTACAGCCAGCCCAATACACTCCCGCAGCAGTTCGCCATTCCGTTCTCTTCACCGCAGTTTTGCGTATTCGGCTTTCGCTTGCTGGAAAATCGGGACGTCGGGATCGGCGTCCTTCCACAATTCGAAGAAGTCCTGAAATGCCTTTCTGGCGTTCGCCGTGTCGCCCGCAAGTGCCGAACCTCGCGCCATCCCCAGATAGGAGAGCGAATAAAACTGCCCCCAATAGGGGTAACGCCAGATGCTGGCCCAATTGGCGCCCTTGTGATCCACGATTTTCCGGAACTCAACGACTGCCTCGGCGCCCTTTTCTGTCGCAGGTAAGCCAAGCCACGTAAATGAACCGCCCCAAGGTAGGAGCGCTCGTATGGCGTGGCGGATACCAGCAGTTCCACGCTTTTGGCAGGTTGATCGCGATTAAGCGCGATTGCCGCGCGAATCTCAGGAAGTTGCACCGCATTCCAGATGGTTCCGTTTGGAAAAAGCTTGGAAGTCTCCGCGGCGAGTCTCTCCGCCCGGGCCGCATCGCCGCACATCGCCACGGCCAAGGCCGGCCGCCCCAGGCGGCGCACGGTCTGGCAATTGCCCGACAGCGCATCGGCACGCGCATCGGCTTCCTCGAATTCCGCGGCGGCGTTCCGGAGTCCGTGGCGCAGGGCTGTCTCCGCGGCTCGCAGGTACAATTTGTGCGACTCACGACGCTGGCCGTGGAGATTCCGGTTGGCCGCCTGTAAGCCAAGGCTGAGGTACTCCTCGGGCTTGCCTGCGAACCATTGAATCTCCCGATCGACCGCCGCCTGATCACCGGCAACGTAAGCCATTTCGAGGAAGCGCTGGTGGATCCTCGCTCCGCCGAGCCCCCGTATCCGCAGTCTATTCTTCAATTCCCTGGCCTCGGGAAGCCGGTCCAGACAGATGTAGGCGTCTAATTGACGCCGGTAGGGCTGTTCAGCCTCCGGCTGCAACCGGGCCGCTTCCAGGCCTTCCTTCAGCCCCTCTTCATATTGCCCCAGGTCGATGAAGATCCTGCTCAATCCGTTATGGAAAATCGCGGCTTGGGGATAGTTGCGGATGCCCGATTGAGTGGCGTCAATCGATTTATCCATCTCGCCGGTGACCAGGAGGTAGTATTCTGCCTCAATCCAGTACCGCTCGTAATCGGAAACCCGGTCCACCAAACCGAAGGCTCGTTTAAGATATTCCCGGCTGCGCGCCTCGTCGCCGGCATTGTAGAACGCGTCGCCAAGGTGGAGGTAAGCCGCCGCGAAATTGGAATCGATTTCGATGGCGCGCTCAAACAACGGAACAGCGGCTAGAAAATGGCCTTGCATCTTCTCGGAATAACCCGCGCTGTAGTTCTGAAGAGCTTCGAGCGAAGGAGTGGTGGCCTGTTCCAGCGGACGATTCAGCTTCTGGATCGAATTGTGTGATTCGCCCAGCTTGCCGCGTATGGCCGCCGCCGCGCTTCCCACGGCGCTTAATACGTGCTCTTTATCCACTGCCTGGATCTGCTCCCTCGCGAGCGTTTTCCCGTCCGGACAAGCGATTGCCTGCAGCGTGATGACGTAATGTGTTCCCAGGCTTGCGATCACGCCGTCAATGGTGGCCGCGGCTCCTTCGCGGACGCATATCTCGTGCGCCACTTCATTGGTGACGCGGGAGCCAGGCGGAAGACTCATCAGGCGAAGAACACCCTGCACCTGCTGGTCATCCATGATTTTGAGAAACGGCGACTGTTCCAGTTGGATCGCCAGGCCCTGGCGAAGAGTGCCGTCGAAGATGGGATCGCCAGTGCTGTTGACGAAATCGGCCAGGATGATCGTGTCCTTAGCGGTGAGTCTCGGCGCGGGACGAAAGACGAAGTATCCGCCGATGATAAATGAGGCGATCAGCGCGACGAGAATCGCGGCGGCGGCAACCATCCAGATTCCGTTCTTTCCACGCGATGGGGCTTCGAGGGCGCTTACCAGTTCGACGGCGGATTGCCAGCGTCGCGCTGGATCCGGCTCCAGACAACGGCTCACTACTTTTTCGAGCGTTTTCGACGGAACGGGTTTACGGTCTGACGTCGCTCGGACGCCGGTCAGCATTTCATACAAGACACAGCCGAACGAATAGAGATCGGTGCGGGCATCGGCAGGTTTACCTTCGCGCTGCTCCGGAGCCATGTACGCGGGAGTGCCCAGCACCATGCGGTTGCCGGTAAGTGTGTGGTCGCCTTCCAGCGTCGCGATTCCGAAATCCAGAACCTTCACGCCGGACTTGCTGAGGATGATGTTACCGGGCTTGAGATCCCGGTGAACAATCCCATATTCATGCGCGTCGGCCAGAGCGGCGGCAATCTGGGAGGCATAGCGGAGCGCCTGGTCAACGGGCAGCGGACCATTTTTCAGCCGGGCGGCGATGGTGTCGCCTTCAAGCAGTTCCATCACCAGATAGTTGGGACCGATATCGTAAAGGGTGCAGATATTGGGATGATTCAGCGACGAAATCGCACGTGCCTCCCGATCGAAGCGGGCGCTGAAGCGCTCGTGGGCGAACTTGATGGCGACGGACCGGCCGCGGCGCGTGTTGATGGCGCGAAAGACCTCGCCCATACCGCCCTCGCCGAGTTTGCTCTCCACCTGGTAGGGTCCCAGGCGAACGCCGGGGTGCAACGCGAGCGTCGCCGGATCGCCATGGAATTGAACGGAGCGCTCGAGAATCAAGCGATCGTTTTCGCGCGAGAGGAGGGATTCGACTTCGCGGCGCAACTCGGGATCGGCCTGGTCGAGCAATGCGGCTCGCTCATCGGAGGAGGCTTCCCGAGCGGAATGATACAGCTCTTCGATTTGCTGGAGACGGTCCGGTGTCATCGAGGGGCGACGTTTTACGATTATCTCCAAAATTCGAAGCCGACCCCGGCTCACTTCCCGCAAATCAATGGTTAGGCTCACGGGCGAGCCAGACGCGGGCAAACTCCCAGTCACGCCGGACCGTTCGCGGCGAGACCTTGAGGACCTCCACGATCTCCTCTTCAGTAAGTCCGCCGAAAAAGCGCAGTTCCACGACTTTCGCTTGGCGAGGCGCGATTTGGGCGAATGCGTCGAGCGCGTCGTCGAGCGCGACCATGGAACGATCAGGCTCGGGGGAGACGACGGCGGTTTGGTCGAAGTTCACGTGTACAGCCCCGGCTCCACGTTTCTTGGAGGAGCGGGCACGGGCGGCGTCCACCAGAATGCGGCGCATCATGTGCGCGGCCATGGCGAAAAACTGAGCGCGCTGCTGCCATTCGACTTTGGTCACATCGACCAGACGTAAGTAAACTTCGTGGACCAACGCAGTGGTCTGAAGGGTGCCACCGTGACGCTCGTTCTTCATGTGGCGGCGAGCCATGAGACGCAACTCGTCATAGACCTGGTTCGATAACTGGTCGAAGGCGGCCTGATCGCCCGCGCTCCACGCTTTGAGTAGATTGGTAATTTCCGCGTCCAAAAGAAATTATTGCACTCGTGGCCGGTTTGGCACCCGGCTTCCACCTGTAGCTGCAGGAAGGAGACGAAGCAGCCAGAAGGATCTCCTTCCGGAATGGAGGCAGTTTATGAAAGCAAAGCAAATGATTATGAAACGCAGTACTTTCGCAATCGCCACAGTCGCCGCGCTCGCTCTTGGCTTGACGCCCATGGCGAAGGCCGACAACGACAAAGGATGCTCTAACGTAACCCTGAGGGGCACCTTCGCAGACAACGCGAGCGGATTCACTACGTCCCCGCCCGCCATAGCCGGCCCGTTGGCCGGTGTGCTTACGGAAACCTTCGACGGAAAGGGCGCTATGACGGCCGCTGGAATGTTAAGCCTGAACGGCAATATAGTCGCGGTGACCGGCAAGGCCACATATTCAGTGAACCCCGATTGCACGGGTACTTACACGTCCCAGCTTTCTCCTCTGGGAATAACGGCTCACTACTTCTTCGTGATCCTTGATAGCGGGAATGGACTTAGATGGATCTGCACAGACTCGGGCACCGTGCTCAGCGGCACCGCACGAAAGCAATTTCCGGCCTTCGGCGACTGGAGGGAGTAACAACTCTTCTTTGGATGCATTCTTCGACCCACGCGGCTTCGTTTGGTGGAGCGGCATGACGCCGGACCTCAACTCACGCGGGCGCTGACGCACTGCCCTCATTGGATAGGATGCACGGCGGAACCTCCGAGCCTGCGGTCCAGACGTCAGCGCCTCGCGTTCTGCATGACTCGTCGGCGATAAGACATCAAACCAGGAATCTGTGGCAGGGCTTCGTCCCATGGCCGGTCCGCGGGGGACAACAGAAGACATTGGCACCCTGGGTTCCCGGCGAATATGTGTTTCGCATCTCGTATATGGATGGCGCAAATCAAGGTGACACGCTCGGCATGCTGGAAATGAAGTAAGGGCGGCCTATAGCGGCGCCCCGCCGCTCGCAATACCGAGACCATCCCCGGATACCCCTGATCTTCCACCCATGCCGCGTCTCCAGGATCAATCAACAGCCGGACCCCCAGGTCCAGCGCCTGCCGCGCTCCGGAGGTGATCAGAATCTGGTCCGCACTGCCCTTCACGCCGCGGGCCGCACCCAGATACTCGGCAATGGCGCGCCGCAATGGCCGGTAGCCTATGGCTTCGCCCAGCCCGTAAAGCGTCCGCGGCGCAGGGCGCAGCACCCGCGAAGATAACGGTTCCAGAGTTGCACCGGGAACAGATCAATGGCGGGCTCATGCGAACGGAAAGCCTTTCCCAGCGAATAGGAACCGGGAAGTCAGGCCTCCTTACGGTCAAGGGAGTAGTGTAACGCGCTTTGGGCCCTTGTAAGTACCCGTCTGTTACGATCAGATCCTCGTGGCGAATACTCTACCCACCGGCCTGGTCAGGTCCATCGGCAGATTGGATCTGGTTGCGGTCACCATCAATTCCGTCATCGGCGCCGGCATCTTCGGATTGCCCGCCAGAGTGTTCGGCCTGATTGGCGATTTCAGCCTGCTGGCGTTTCTGGTCTGC
>JANXXV010000115.1 GCA_025350445.1 Bryobacteraceae bacterium
TCGCCGTCCAGCCAGTCTCTCACCACATAGTGGTAGAACTGCTTGGACCAGAGAAGTCCGGCGAACGCCTGGCGCATCACGTTGCGCCCATCGGCGGAAAGATCTTGCGGAATGATGGTCTCGTAGAACTCGCCTGAATCGGCGCGGCGGTCGCTCAGCACTTCATTGAAATCAGAGCCGATCCCCCCGTCCGGCGGCATCACGTCGCAAAGCCGCAAGCGAACCGTGGCGCTGGCGCCGGCATCAATCCGCAGATGATAATGCGCCGCTGCTTTGGTTCCTTCCCGTGCCGGATTCACAGCGTTGTGATCGCCCTGGATCAAGTAAGAGTGGAACGCATCCTTGACATAGGGGCCGGGATTTGTAGTGTGGAATAGCCGCTCATAGTTCGTCTCGTTTTCGGTGAACAGCAGCGTGGGTGTGCCTTCGCAGGCCAGCCAGCGGCGTCCATACTGCAGGTCGTCGAGCGCAACCGTGGGGCTATGGTTTTCAAAGAAGCGCAGCGCCGGCTTTGGGCTGCCCGATTTCCACGACCACGTATTCCGGAACCACACCGTCGGCAGCAGATCGACATCGGCCGCTTCGGGGCCGCGGTTGGCAACCGTGATCTGGATACAAATGTCGTCAGGCTCCGCCTTGGCATATTCGACAAACACGTCGAAGTAGCGGTTGTCGTCAAAGATTCCGGTGTCGATCAGTTCATACTCGGGTTGCGACCGGTCGCGCTTACGGTTCTCCTCGACAAGCTGTGCGTAAGGGAACGCCCGCTGCGGATACTTGTACAGCATCTTCATGTAGGAGTGCGTCGGCGTGCTGTCCAGATAGTAGTAGCACTCCTTCACGTCCTCGCCGTGGTTGCCTTCGTTCCCGTTCAGGCCAAACAGGCGTTCTTTCAGGATGGCGTCTTTACCGTTCCAAAGCGCGATCGCAAAACAGATATTCTGGTGGCGGTCGCATAGGCCCGCCAGCCCGTCTTCGTTCCAGCGGTAAGCCTTCGACCGCGCATGGTCGTGCGGCAGATAATCCCAGGCGGTGCCATCGGGGCTGTAGTCTTCGCGAACCGTGCCCCACGCGCGTTCGCTGATGTAAGGCCCCCAGCGCTTCCAATGGGCCGATCTGTCTGAAGATTGCTTGAGACGTAGTTCTTCGTGGGTCATTGGTCCGCTGCCGCTAATTATAAGCTGCGCGCCCGCGCCGGAAGTTTAGCGTCCGGGCCGCGGGTGCATTATGATGACACTTCGGAGATCAGCGTATGAATCCAATCCCAATCAACCAACAGCAGGCACTTGTCGACAGGCTGATGAAGGCCTGTGGCGGGGCGTACTCCCCGGACATTCGACGGAAATATTTTCTCACCGGCCCTCAATGGGCCGCCTCTTACGAAGGACACGCGCTCTTCCATGCGCCCACGCGTAAGCCGGTCGGCTTTGAAGAAGTAATCGAGAAGTACGCCGAAGTGGGCATTGGCTACTGGTGTACTCACGACACCGACGTAATTCCCACGGACGACATTTTCACCGAGCGCCAGGACGCCACCGTAGAACGTATCAAGGTGGCGCTCAAGAAGAACGGGCTGAAGTGTTCCATGGTCACAACCGAGACCTTCCACCACGCCGTGTGGGCGGCAAGTCCCGCGGCCGAGGCGCCGCAGGTTCGCGAATACGCGGCCAGGCGATTGAGCAATACCGTAGGAATCGGGCATGAACTGGACGCGCAGTACGCCGTCTATTGGCCTGGCTCGCTGGGCTACTATGTGCAAGGCGCCATCGAAGAGACGCAGACGCTGCGCTGGTTTGCCGACGGCCTGAACGCCGCCTGCGAAGCGGACATCGCAATTTCCAAAGCCAAGGGACGCCCCACGCTGAAGCACTGCCTGGAGGCGAAGCCATTCGAGCCCCAAGCGGAAATCCTGCTACCCACCAGCGACGCCATGCTCGCATTCATCGCCTCCGGCCTGCTGAAATATCCAGACATGGTTGGCCTTAATCCCGAATATCTCCATGAACTGATGTGGGGCTGCGCGCCGCGTGCCGCGCTGGCCAGGGCCATCGTCGCGGGCAAGCTGTTCCATTTCAATATCAACGACGGCTACCGCCTGAAGCATGACGTGGATATTGCCGTAGGCCTGGTAAA
>JANXXV010000118.1 GCA_025350445.1 Bryobacteraceae bacterium
CCCCGCGGGCGTATGGGATAATGGGGCGAAATGAGCATGGAGCCCAGGATTCAACTCGACCAGCCGAAAGAATTGTTCGGCCGGATAGACGATGAAAGTATTCATGACCTTGGCGACAGTTTTCTACTGACGACGGTCGACAGCGTGATTAACTGGGGGCGGAAGAACTCGATTTGGCCGATGGCGTTTGGCCTTGCCTGCTGCGCGATTGAGATGATGGCGATGACGGCTTCGCGGTTTGACATTTCGCGCTTTGGCGCGGAGGTGTTTCGCGGGTCGCCGCGGCAATCGGACCTGATGATTATTGCAGGACGGGTTTCGAACAAGATGGCACCGGTGGTGCGTCACCTTTACTCGCAGATGCCGGAGCCGAAGTGGGTGATCTCGATGGGCGCCTGCGCTACTTCGACTGGCGTGTTCAGCAACTATGCGTTGGTTCCGGTGAACCAGGTTATCCCGGTTGATGTTTATGTGCCGGGATGCCCTCCACGACCGGAGCAATTGATTTACTCCATCATGATGCTGCAGAAGAAGATTGAAGCCGATAAGGGCAGCACGATGCGGACATTGAACCTGGCGTAGCCCGGCCCGGGCTCTGAATGCCGCGGGCCGGGTGTCCTTACCTCCTTCGTTGCGAAGGCTGCGGAGGCATCAACCCGCAACGGTCTTCGCCTTCGGCACCTGGCTTACAGGAATTTCCCGGCGCTTTTGCTGAACTTCCGGAACCGGCAAGGTAATTTCCAGGACTCCGTTAGCAAACTGCGCGGAAGCCTGCTCCGTCTTTACACCTTCGGGAAGCTGGATGGAACGGAAGAATCGACCGTAGCTCCGTTCCGACTGGAAATATCCCTCGCGCTTCTCCTCCACTTCGTGCTTCCGTTCGCCTTCCACCGTGAGGACGCTGTCGGTCACGTTGACTTTAACGTCCTTCATCTCGACGCCTGGAAGGTCCGCTTTCACCAGGAACTTACCCTTCTCTTCTTTGATCTCAATCGCCGGGCGCCATGCTGCGATCTCCGAGGTTTCCTTAGCTACCGGGCCGAAAACCTGATCCATGTCCTCAGTAAACCGGCGCATCAGCGCGAACGGATTTACATCGAAGAGGTTCCCGCCGAATGTCGGGGCCCTTTCGAACAGACGGGCAGGGATGTGGGTTAGCTGTTTCGGTTGTTTTACTACATTTACGTCATTCATTGTTTTCTCCTTTTTCCATTTGTTGTTACGACACATTGTTACGCCGCAAGGGCCAGCGCAATTCTTCCTACCGCTGGAGCCGTTCGCTTGGGGTGGCGGTGTTCATTGACCGCTTTGATGGTATTCAGCACCTGTTCGTAGGAAAGTTCGGCGTCGTGCGTTCGATCGACTCGAAGCGCGATGTCGTTCAAGCTCAGGATGCCTTGAAGCACTCCCTCCCCGTTAACCACGGGAAGGCGTCTGACCTTGGCGCGGCGCATCACATCCATCGCTTTATGGACGTCACTTTCCAGCTCGCAAGTTTCGACCTTCGCCGTTTGCACGTCCCGAACGGCAACGTCACGCGCTGGAATATTTCTGGTGCCTAACGCAATGCAGATGTCGCGATCGGTGATGACGCCATGTAGTCTGCCGCCCTCCACCACGGGCAGCATGCCGCAATCGTTATTCCACATCAACTCAGTTGCTGCCGCAAGGTTCGTTTCCGGCGTGCAGCAGTGAACGTGCTCCGTCATGACATCTTTCACTTTCATGGCGCTACCTCCTTGGGAGTTCTATCTTGGGAGTTCAATCTTGGGAGTTCAATCTTGGGAGTTCAATGCAAAAAGGGCAAGTGGAGTGCCAATACGGCGATTGAATAAGCCATTGGCGTTAGCCTTTCGGAATGGTTCATGCGAAGCGGATTGGCGCCGCCCTAAGCCCCAGATTGGGGAATTTGACCCACCCGGGGAATCACCAGCCCCTGACGCACTTGGCATAGAGGCCGGGAAATGAACCTTCAGGATCATACAACTTCTTCAGTTCGTCGAAGCGGGGCCTATTGTAGAGGCTCCAGAATGTTTCCTTGTCGTAGTAAGACGTCGAATACAGTCCCTTCCTTCCCTGGAGTGCGGCTACTTTACGCTCGATCAGCCTGTTGTAATGCCCAGTCTCAAAAGTGCTTGGGATCATGTCCCAGAATCCAAAGTTGAAATAGAGGCGATTCGGCTCCAGACCGCACAAATCGTAGGTTTGACCGGAGGTTCTGAAGGGACAGACCCAAACAGGCAAGATACCAATCTCGCTGCGCAGGAAATCCCATAATGCGGGGGCATTTTCCGCGGGAACGTGGACATCCTGGATTACAGACTCCAATGCCGGGGTAGAGGGCAGGATGATACGCGAAAGCCGCATCAGGCGCTGGTAGCTGCGGGAATTCAGTGCAAACCCTGAGAGAAACCGGATCATCGGGTTCTGAACTCCAAAGTGCTTCGAACACCAGAACCAATCCGTGTCCCAACGCCAAATGTACCCTTTCGAGGTGAGCCAATCTTCCCGATTCCGCTGGATGGACCGATAGTAAATGTCCATGTAAGTGTAGTCGCTCACATGTGGCGCGACGATGGAGAAGTCGGCCCGACTGATGTACATCTCATGTTCGCCGAAGAGCGTGCCGTCCAGAAAGCCGGCAGAGCCGTTCCCGCAGGCTTGGGTAAGCTGTGTGAAGAAGACCTCCGACTCAGTGAATCGGGTATGGGTGAGGTGGATGTAGGGCTTGGCGGGAAGCAGGCGGATCTTGAGGCGCAGGGCGTAGCCGAGGGTGCCGTTAGGAGTTTGGGAACCCAAAGAAAAGACTCCGGTTCTGGCGTGGGGAACACGAAACGATGGAACCGTCCCCGATCAGGACGTCCATCTCTTCGACGGTCTGATGAACAAGTCCGTACCGGAATGAGGATGACTCGATGCCCAGCCCGCTCACCGCGCCACCGGCGGTGATCGTCTTCAATTGGGGCACGACGGCGGGAAGCAGACCATAACGGAGCGACTCATCCACCAGCGTTTCGTAGGTGGTCATCCCTTCGACGTCGGCGGTCATCAATTCGCGGTCAATCGACAGGACGTGAGTGAAGGGCCGGACATCCAGATTTCGCTTTCCACCCGGATGGCGGCGCCTGAAGAGATTGGAAGTCGTCTTTTGAAGGCCGAAGGAAGCGCCGCTGGAGCTTGCGGCTGTAAATCCGGCAACGAGAGCGGCGCAGCGCGCGTGATACTCCGCGATTCGATCCATAGGGGATC
>JANXXV010000121.1 GCA_025350445.1 Bryobacteraceae bacterium
TGGACGAAGTTAAAGAGATCAACATCAAAGACGTTGTGCGCGGGGCGATTCAGGAGTTCATCAGCCTGGAGCAATCCAAGGCCGAGCCTGCGTACAAGGCGGAGCTGGTGGAAGAGCGGAAGCGGCGGGAACAACTGGAAAACCGGGTGAACGAACTGGTGGAAGAAAACCGCCGGAGCCGCTTGATTGCAGACGAAGCAGAGCGGGGCGCCTCCATCCGCACCGAGTTACAGAGGCTTGGAGTGGCCAAGATCGACTTGGCATTCAAGGCGGTACGAGACGACATTACACGCTCGGAAGATGGCCGTCTGGTGGGGAAGAGCAGCCAGGGCGACATAGCAATCCGGGAGTATCTCACGCAGTTCGTGAGCGAGAATCCGGAACTGCTTCCGGCGCGGATCGCGGGTGGATCCGGTGTAAGTTCCACAAATAAGCCGGCGCCGGTGAGCACCGGGGGCGGCTTCGATCTGGACAAGATCAAGCCTGGAATGAGCGCCGAGGATCTGGAACGGGTCCGGCAAGAAATCTCACGAGTCGCTGCACATTCGATTCGGAGCCTGTAGTTAGCCGGACCGGAAGGCGGTGCGGTGGCAGTTAGACAAATCAAACGAAGATTAGGAGAAATTTAGATGCCAGCTATTACGTCAGCGAACTTAGCTAATGCGATTGTGAAGCTTGTCGCGGTGGATGCACTCCCCGCGTTGATGGGCAACCTGGTTATGGGTAACCTGGTGAATCGCGATTTTGAACCGATCTTGGCCCAGGCGGGCGACACGGTAAACGTGCCGATTCCCCCGACCCTGGTGGCGAACAACATTGCCGAAGGCGGATCGGTTATTACACAGAACCCGAGTCTGGGAAATGCCTCGATCGTTCTGAACACCCACGCAGAGGCGACGTTCCAGATTCCGGACGTCACCAAGGTTCTGGCGGTGCCGGACCTGCTGCGACTCTATATGCAGCCCGCCGTTGTGGCGCTTGCCGAAAAGATTGAAGCGGATCTATTGGCACTGTACTCGCAGTTCACCTCGAACACCGCGGTTGGCGCAGCCGGCGCGGCGATCACCGAAGCAACGGTGGATCTTGCCGAAACGGCGCTGTTCAATGCGAAGGTTGCCGCGGCCGACCCGAAGTATCTGGTGGTGGACGGCGCCACTTACTCGCAACTGAGACAGATTCTGCGCTTCAGCGAATACAATTCCGCCGGCGAGGCGGGTTTGCGCGCGCTGATCGACGGCACCGTAGGAAAGATCAAAGACTTCTACGTGTTCCGTTCGCAGTTCGTGCAAAAGACCGGCAGCGGTCCGGCGACGACTCAGAACCTGGCGTTCACCAAATCGGCTATCGGATTGGTGACTCGCCGTTTGCCGCAACCGCTGTTGGGCACCGGCGCTATCGCCGAGTACGCCGAAGCGGGCAACTTCGGCGTTCGTGTGTTGATGAGCTATGCGCCGAACACGCTTGCGCAGCAGTTCACGGTTGACGTGCTTTATGGCGCGGCCGTATTGCGTAACGCCTTCGCAGTGCAGGTGCGGTCGTAACAGTATAGAAAGCGCCTGGGAGCGCGACCTGGGGTCGCGAGCGGACGAGGACGTCCGCCGTTCTGGGCAATTCGGTAGCGGAGGCAAGGCGGAGCAGCTTCAATCTCGATTTCGAGATTGGACTGTTCTTTTTTTTTGCTTTCGCTTGATTGCCGGCCGTCCGGGTGCATGGGTATCCGGGCGGTTCGGCTTTTATTTGAAACGTTACATAAGGAGACATCGATGGACGTACGAATCTATTTTCAGAAAGTCCGGCAGATTGAGGCATCCATTATCAAGCCGCACACCGTGGTGATGAGCCTGGAGACGCCGGATGGCGGCAAGGCCGGCGTGATGACCGAGGTGAGCCGCATGACCGCGGCGCGTTTGGTTGCCGAGAACAAGGCACGGCTGGCGACCGAGGAAGAGAGCCACGAGTTCTACGGAACAAAGCCGCACGCAAAGATGCCGAAGAACTAAAACGGTGGCGAGGAGACTGGTGACGCTATGGCGCTATTTACGGACGGCAGCATTTGCAGCACGGAAGATTTGAGGCAGTACGAGAGCTCGATTCTGGATGTGGCTAGCACGGAAGGAATCGAACTGGGGGCGAAGCTTAGGCTGGCGCAGCGGGAGATTGGCGTTACAATCACCGCCTTTCTGCTGGAGCAACAGAACGGCATGAGTTACGCACGGGAGCTGAGCAACATCGTGGTAACAGACGCGCTGGCGCAATGGCTATCGTTACAATCCCTCGCACTGACTTACAGAGACGTTTACAACATTCAGAACAACGACCGGTATCTGGGGAAGTGGAAAGAGTACGAACGGCTGGCCGCGGAGGCTAGCGTGCGGTTCTTTCAGGTGGGTGTGGGCATCACTGCCAATCCGGTGGCACAGTCGGAGCTGCCCGAATGTGGGAGCGCCGGGGGCGGTACGTTGCCGCTAGCGACGTATTACGTGCAGACAGCCTGGCAGGGAGCGGCGGGAAGTATCGGCGCGCCAAGTGAGCCGCTTCCGGTTACAACAAATCCCGGCACGCTGCTCACGGTACGAGCGGTGCGGCCGCCGGTTGGCGCGGTGGGCTGGTTTGCTTACGTGGGCCAGTCTGAAGATGAGATGCGAAGGCAGAACTCCACACCCCTCGCAATTGGGGAGACGTGGACGATGCCGGCCGGCGGGCTTGGCGGCGGTTTCGATGGGCAGCCTGGGCAGTTGCCGGACTTCTATGTGACTCGCACCAGCGAGTGGCGGAGAGGATAAGACCATGGCACAGACGGGTAGCTCAAGCACACGGGAACTGGCTCGCATTCTGCAGGGCGAGGCTGGAATTGGATTCAGCATCGCGCAGATCTCGGACAGGGAGAACTTCGCGCTTCCGCCGATTGAAGACAGCCAGATTGTGACGCGCAATGTTGCGGCGGACCTTGCGGAGAAGACGGCGTCGGTGAAGTATCCGCTGCTGCACGTCTACTGCGACAAGGTGGTGAACAGTTTGAAAGAGAAGTTCCGGACGTTTTCCGGAACGGCAAGCATGAACGTGGAAATCCGGGTTTCCCACGACCACATTGAAGAGCTGGAAACCCGGCTGCAGTTGTACGTGGACGCAGTGACGGAAGTTCTCGACCGGAACCGCGGGGAATGGAACCAAGGCATGTATTACACCGGCGGGTATGCGGTGCAATTTGGAGCCGTGAAGAAAGGTGGCAAGCATTTCCTCCAGATTGCAAAAGTTCAATTCGAGTTAAATATCAGCTCCGAGTGAGCAAAGGAAGAAGGATTCGCGATGTCATGTTACATATCTTCGAATAACAACCGTTTCTATGTGGAGACGGAAGCAAGTTACGGGCTGGCGCCGCTGATTGGGGACGACAACCGGATTCCGGCGATCAAGCT
>JANXXV010000147.1 GCA_025350445.1 Bryobacteraceae bacterium
TACATGATCCGGTATCATTCGTTCTATCCCGGGCACCGCGAGGGCGCCTACGATTACCTGTTCAACGAGAAAGACCGCGAGATGTTCGATTGGGTGCGAAAGTTCAATCCCTACGACCTTTACTCGAAAGGCCATGGCAAACCCAACGCAGGCGAACTCCGGCCCTATTACGAAGACCTGATTGCCGAATACCTGCCCGCGAAGCTACGCTGGTAGCCTATGCTGCTGGGAGCCGTAACTTACAACGTATTGAAGGACTGGGACGTCGAGACTATCGTCCGGAACTTGCAGGCCGCGGACTTTGAGGCGGTGGAGCTGCGCACCGGGCACAAACATCTGGTGGAGCCCTCCATCAATGCCGCTCAACGCGAACGGGTGAAAAATCTGTTCGAGCGCAGCAAGGTGCGCCTGTTGAGCTTCGGCACCACCTGCGAATTTCAATCCCCTGACCCCGCCGAACGCCGCCGTCAGATTCAGATCGCCAAAACGTTCATCGACCTGGCGCACGATACCGGAGCCTGGGGCGTCAAGGTCCGGCCGAACGGGCTTCCGAAAGAAAACGTTCCGCTCGACACCACCATCGGCCGCATCGCCGACTCGTTGCGGGAACTGGGCGATGCCGGGGCGGGGAAGGGCGTAGAAATCTGGTTGGAAGTCCACGGGCGGGAGACGCAGAATCCCCCCTTTGCCGCCGCCGTCATGCGCGCTACCCATCACGATGCCGTAGGCCTCTGCTGGAATTCAAATCCCACCGACGTGGTCAACGGCAGCGTCGGCAAGAGCTGGGACCTGCTTCGTCCCTGGGTCAAGAATGCGCACATCAACGAACTGGCCAGCGACTATCCCTGGCGCGAATTGTTCACGCTGATGAACAAATCGGGCTATGAAAAATACACCCTGTGCGAAGCTGCCGAGAGCAAGGAACCTGAGCGATTCCTGCGCTATTACAAGGCCCTCTGGAAGGAACTGACGCGCGCATGAAGCTCCGGCGCCTGTCTGTATTCATCATCGCCGCATCGTTATGCGCCGCGGCCGTCCCTACTCCGGAAAGCCACTTCGGCCACCGCATGGGAGCCGACCGCAAGCTGCTCGATTGGGACAAGGTAGTTACCTATTTCCAGAGCCTGGAAAAATCCAGCAATCGCATTCGCGTAGCCGAGTTGGGCAAAACCACCGGCGGGCGTCCTTACATCACCGCAACCATCGCCGCGCCGGAGACCTTGAAGCGGCTCGATTACTATCGAAGCATTCAGGCGCGCCTTGCCGATCCGCGCAAGACCACCGAAGCCGAAGCCGAAAAGCTGATCGCCGAAGGCAAGACAGTCGTGATGATTACGTGCTCCATTCACTCGAATGAAGTTGCGTCCACCGCCACCGCCGTTGAATTCGCGTACAAGCTGATTACGGAAGACACTCCAAAGTTCAAGGCGATTCTGGACAACACGATTTTCATTCTGGTGCCGTCGCAGAACCCGGACGGCGTGGATATCGTCACCCAATGGTACCGGAAAACTCTAGGCACTCCCTACGAAGGAACCTCGCCGCCGGAACTCTACCAGAAATACGTGGGGCACGACAACAACCGCGATTGGTACATATTCTCGCAGGTGGAAACGCAGCTTGCCGTGGGGAAAATTCAGAACGCGTGGCATCCGCAGATCGTCTACGATGTTCACCAGCAGGGCCCCAATTCCTCCCGCATGTTCGTGCCGCCATGGCTCGATCCGGTGGACCCGAACATCGACCCCATCATTGCGCAGCTCTGCAACGCGGTGGGCGCAACGATGGCCGCGGATCTAACGGCGGCCGGAAAGACCGGTATCGCCATCAACGCACTCTACGATTTCTGGACGCCCGCGCGGCATTATCAGGCATATCACGGCGGCCTGCGAATCTTAAGCGAATCCGCCAGCGCCCGGCTTGCGACACCAATCACGGTGAAGCCCGAAGACATCAGCGGTACCGCGCTCGGTTACAATCCGCGCGAGCGCAGTTGGAATTATCTGGAGCCCTGGCTGGGCGGCGAGTGGCATCAGCGCGATATCGTGGATTATCAATTGATCGCGCTCGAATCCTGCCTCTATCAAGCGGCCGTCCGCCGAACCGACTTCCTGCGCAGTTTTTATCGCATCGGCCAGCGTGCCCTGGCGCGAACCAGTCCGAATTCGTTCGTGATACCCGCCGTGCAGTTGGACCCCGGCTCCACCAGAAAGTTGTTGCAGACCTTGGTATTCGGAGAAGTGGAAATCCATCGCGCAAGCGCCGCCTTCCGCGCGGGCGGCAAGGACTACCCCGCCGGAAGCTACGTAATTCCAATGCAGCAGCCCTACGGCTCCTATGCCAAGACGCTGCTGGAACGGCAGAATTACCCCGACCTTCGCATGTATCCAGGCGGACCACCGCGCCGGCCCTACGACGTAACGGCACAGACGCTGCCGCTGCTGATGGGTGTCACCGTCGATACCATTGACCAGCCCTTCACCGCGGCGTTGACACGCGTCGAAAACTTCGGCGAACCGGCCCTAAGCACCGCGGCGGGCGACGTCGATTCCTGGCGGACCGTGAATCAGGCGTGGGCATCCGGGAAAAAAGTGTGGCGAAACCGGGCCACCGGCGACTTTGGTCTACAGTCCGCAAACGGTTTTCACCCGCTCAAGCAGCCCAGAGTGGCGCTCTACAAGAGCTACGTCCCCAGCATGGACGAAGGCTGGACGCGCTGGCTGCTGGAGCAATTCGGTTTCGCCTACACTACTGTCTTCAACAATGACATCCAAGCGGACGATTTGCACTCGCGGTTCGATGTGATCGTATTCGCCGACCAGCGCCCCGGTGCGATTCACTCCGGCCACCGTCCGGGAGCCATGCCGGAAGAATTCACCGGCGGGCTCGCCGAGAAGGGAGCCGAGGCACTGAAACATTTCGCCGCGCAAGGCGGCACCCTGCTGTTCCTGAACGATTCCACCGATTACGCGCTGGATCACCTTGGGCTGGACGCGAAGAACGTGCTGCAAGGGCTGTCGAACAAGGAGTTCTACTCCCCCGGCTCACTGCTCAACGTGAAGGTCGACACCACGCATCCCCTAATGCTCGGCCTTCCCAATCAGATCGCCATCTGGTCGGAAGGCAGTCCGGCGTTTGAGATACCGAAGGGGTCGCGCGATCGTGCGGTTGCAACATACACGGCGTCGAATGTTTTAGCGTCCGGTTGGCTGTTGGGCGAAAAGTTTCTGGTGAACCGTCCCGCCCTGCTCGATATTCCCACCGGTTCCGGTCACGTAATCCTGTTCGGCATGCGCCCGCAGTACCGCGCGCAAAGCTATCAGGCGTTCAAAATATTCTTCAACGCGCTGGTGTACTTCGAATAGCACTCAGCCGCGGCGCGAAACGTATTTGCGTGCGCTTCCACCGTTGGCTCCACCGGGTCTGAATAGCCGCCGCCCAATGTAATGGCGCAAGGAATTCCGTGATCCAGACAAGCCGCCAGCACCATCCGGTCCCGGCGCATCAATCCCTGCTCCGTTAACGCAAGCCGGCCCAATTTGTCGGATGCAAGCCCATCCACTCCAGATTGATAGAAGAGAATATCGGGTTCAAACGCAACGGCCCGCTCCAGAACGGATGGAATTGCCGCCAGGTATTCCGCATCCTCCGCTCCGTCCGGAAGATCGATATCCAGTTTGCTGAACTGTTTTCGAAACGGAAAATTATTCTTACCGTGAACGGAGATCGTCAGCACCCACGGATCGTCCTCAAATAGCTTCGCCGTGCCGTCGCCCTGATGGACATCCAGATCCACCACGCAGGCACGCCGGATCAATCCGCGCACACGCAGAGAAGCGATAGCTACAGCCACATCATTGAACACGCAGAACCCCGCGCCTTCACTCCGGAACGCGTGATGCGTGCCCCCCGCCAGTCCCCCGCTGAAGCCTTCCTGAAGCGCATGTTCGGCCGCGCTGATGGTCCCGCCTACCGACGCCAGCGTGCGCCTGACCAAACTCACCGACCAAGGAAACCCAATGCGCCGGATGACCGCCGGTGCGATGTCGCCGCTGAGAAACGCACTGACGTACGACTGATCGTGCACCAGCGCAATCGATTCGTAATCCGCCATCGGCGCCTCGCGCAATTCGAAGGCTGCATCCGCCGCCAGTAACTCACGCAGCATTCTGTACTTGCGCATCGGGAACTTGTGTCCCGGCGGCAGGGCGATTTCGTAATGGTCGCAATAATACAATCGCAGTGGCATCTTAGACGCAATCCGAGCCGCGACCGTGAGGGAGCGGTTGGAGACATGGCATCATGACAGTTCCTAGCGCTTTGTCAGGTCGCGGATCATGATGTTTTTGAAGCGCATATTTCCCGATCCGCCGGAATGCAGCTGCAGTGCGATCGGCCCGTCGAAAGACTTCGGCTTCGGGTCCGTGAAATCCACCATCAACACTCCATTCAACCGCGAAACAAAATGGTTCCCCTCCACCTTCAACAGATACTCGTTCCAATCGTCGGCACGGACCACCGTCTCATTTTCCGGAGACGGCCACACCAGCCAGCCGCGGCCATCGCCGTAGAGCCCGGCGGTGTGCTGTCCAATCCGGCAATCGATCTCAAACTGCATCCCCTGCGAAACATCGGCAGTGCCCGGCTTGAAATCCACATGGAAGAACACGCCGCTGTTGCCGTCGCCTTCACACTTGAACCGTAACGAAAGATGAAAGTCCTTGTAGCTCTTTTCCGTCTTCAAATACCCGTAATCTTTCGTCGTGGCCAGGCCGTGAATCGTTCCTGCCTCCACATTCCACGTCTCATTACCAACCTTCACCCAGCCGGTGAGGTCTTTCCCGTTGAACAGATTCACCCAGTCTTCACCGGGCAGCACTTGCTTTGGAGTCTGCGCGTACAGCGCGGAGGAAAGGAGGACGAGAGCAGCCAATTTACGCATATACCGGAGTATATAACGCTTCCTCATCCGGCGACGGCGGGCAGGTCCTCGAACCGGTCGATCAGAAAATCCGGCGGGTCGGCAGCAAGAGTCTCAGGCTGAAATCCGTACGTCACCCCGCAAGCCTTGATCCCCGCATTGCGCGCCGTCTGTATGTCCACCGCACTGTCGCCGATCATCATCGCATTCCCGGCAACCGTGCCTGCCTCGGAAAGCAGCGCCTCAATTCCGATAGGGTGCGGCTTCTTCTGCTCGAAGCTATTGCCGCCATAAACCTGGAAGAAATGCCTCTCCAGTCCCAGTCCGCTGATAATCGCTTTGCTGATACGGACGGGCTTGTTGGTCAGCACCGCCATGCGCTTCCCGCGGTCCAGCAAAACGTCCAGCGTTTCGGCAACGCCCGGGTAAAGCGTAGTGCAGTCCAGCATGTGCTCGCGATAATAGGCCAGAAAAAACTCGAGAGCATTTTGCACGTCCGCCTCGGTAGCCTCAGGCCCCAGCGCCCGCCGAATCAGCATCGGCGCTCCATTGCCAACGTAAGAAAAAACCAGGGAATGCGCCAACTCGCCCAGCCCCATATGCGCCCGCGAGGCATTCACCGCATGCGCCAGGTCTAGCTTTGAATCAATGAGCGTTCCGTCCAGATCGAAAATCAAGAGGTTCATTCGGTTCTTACTTACGTCCCTCGGCGCAGGAGTGTGCCCGGCGCGGGCGGAATCTAACTGGATGAAACGGGCCAATCGAAGCCAATGACGGCAATGGTAGCAAACCGTAAAGCATAACCGCGAGGCGAACCCGAAACAAGCGATTAGCAAACTCCCGGCCCAATGTCCCTGGAACCGCTGCCGGGCGGAGTTCAAGCGGTTTTTCGCCAATCTGATTCCACCTGGTTTGAGCCGGTGCTATCCAACGTCAACCAGCCGCGGCGGCGCTACTTCGGTCGAGGAAACAACGCGGCCAACGGAAGCACAACCAGAGCGGCTATCCAAACGTAAAAACCGGCCAGCAACCGGAGGATGGCCGTGTGGGAAACGTTGCCCTCATCGCCCACCAACCTATTACCGCCGCGAAGACGCCCGGCCAGCCCACTACCAGCGCTCTTGCTCCAAACATCACATCTTGCACGCCGCTACTATTTCGGAAGCTGGGTATGTGCTTCACTCAGGTAATTGCTATGGCGGCAGATCGGGTGGGGTGGACCCCCTGGACCGCGCGGGACGCCGTCGTCCCGCTGCCGGAAGCGGGACGACAGTTCAATGCGCCAGCCACAAGAAATGCTACGAGACCGCACCCAGCTGACTCAAACACATACCCACTTTTCGGAATTCCACCGCCGGCAGGCAGCATGCGATTGCGAAAAGGGCCAAACTGACAAGGGTCCCGTTCTTCCGGGTATTCGGCATTCCGATCGGGGAAGGCCCCATCAAGCGATATGTCCGCCGGTGGTCTGGACATGCACCGCGTAAAGCGACTGGCTGGCAGCCATGAATAGGCGGTTCCGCCGGGAGCCGCCAAAACAAACATTGGCACAGTTTTCCGGCAGACGAATCATGCCAATGCGCTCGCCGCCCGCGGTAATCACCTGCACGCCAGGCCTCGCGCCCGCCCAGATATTGCCATCCACATCGCAACGGATCCCGTCCGCGGCCGAAGGCGCCCCGGTGCCCGGGACGTCCAATTGGATGAATCGCTTGCCGTTCCGCACGGTGATGCCGTCCACATCCCAGACTTTCGTATCTCTGTCGGCGCCGGTGTCGGCGATGTACAGCTTCTTATAGTCCGGTGAGAAGCAGATGCCGTTCGGCGCGCTTACCTCGTCGGTAATCTTGGTGATGTGCCGGGTCTTCCCATCCACGCGGTAAACGGCTTCCTTCAACTCCTTCACCGCCCGGTAGCCTTCGTAGTCCCCGTTAATTCCATAGGGAGGATCTGTAAACCAGATGCCGCCGTCCGGATGCACCACGATGTCATTCGGAGAGTTCAACCGTTTCCCTTCAAACTGCTCCGCGATCACCGTGACGGCGCCATTGTATTCATACCGCACCACCCTGCGCCCGCCGTGTTCGCAGGAAAGTTCACGTCCCTCAAAGTCGAACGTGTTGCCGTTGCTATAGCCCGCCGGATTCCGGAACACCGTGGTGCGCCCGTCTTCCTCGATCCATCGCATCTGGACGTTGTTCGGGATATCGCTCCACACCAGATATCGGCCCACGCCGTTCCAGGCCGTACCTTCCGCCCATGAGGTTCCAGTGTGCAGGCGTTTGATGCTGGTGTTCCCCACCATGTACCGGCGGAAGCGATCGTCCAAGGCGATAATGTCGGGGTCGGGATACTGGATCGGCTGCTGTCCGGACCAGTCGCGGGGCGTGGCAATCGGAGACACCGGCTGCCGGGGCGTAGGATTCTGTGCAGCCATCCGCGAGACAGTCGCACCGCAAACAGCGGCGGCCAGGAAGGATCGGCGATTCCACAGGGAGTCTGAGATTCCGTTTCGAACAGAGTCGGCCATATGTGTATGTGTTATACCGCAAACACGAACTGCCGCGCAGTCCGCGGATCGGTGCGGATACTTTGCGCCGCTGCACCGATAAGTGACACACTATCTACCAGCATGATTGCTTGTGTGCTGCACCATCCGGCTGCGGTCGAAACCAACCCGCTCCAGATCCACGACGATCTTCCCATCCCCGAACCCGGCCCCGGCGCCGTTCTCATTCGCGTCGCGGCGTGCGGGGTGTGCCGTACCGACTTGCACGTCGTGGAAGGAGAGCTTCCTCCAAAGAAGATGCCCGTCATCCCCGGCCACCAGATTGTCGGAATCGTGGAAAGAACAGGACCTTCGGTCTTCGGAGTCGATCCGGGCGATCGCGTTGGCGTGGCGTGGCTCAACCACACATGCGGCGTCTGCAAATACTGTAAGACCGGTAAAGAGAATCTCTGTGAATCGGCCGATTTCACCGGCTACACCGTGGATGGCGGATATGCCACGTACGCCGTTGCACCGGCCGCGTTTGTCTACCACCTTCCCTCCGGCTTCACCGACCTGCAGGCGGCTCCGCTGCTGTGCGCCGGTATTATCGGATACCGCGCGCTAAAGCTGGCGAATCTGCAATCCGGCGGCAGCCTCGGCATCTATGGCTTTGGATCGGCCGCCCACGTTGCTCTGCAAGTGGCGCGCTTCTGGGGAATCGAAGTCTACGCTTGCACCCGCGACGAAAAACATCGAAAGCTCGCACTCGATCTGGGCGCCGTCTGGGCTGGCGGCGCCACTGAGCAGCCGCCCAAACGCCTGGATTCCGCCATCATCTTCGCCCCCGCCGGTGAGATTGTGCCTGCCGCGCTTCGTGCCCTTGATAAAGGCGGAACCCTGGTGCTTGGCGGCATACACATGAGCCACATTCCGCCCCTCGATTACGACTGGCTCTATCACGAACGCGTCGTCCGCTCGGTCGCAAACAATACGCGCGAAGACGGTCGCGAATTCCTGGAACTGGCGGTGCGAATTCCGGTGGAAACTCATACCGAGACCTTCCCCCTTCGCGATGCGAACCGCGCGCTGAACGCACTTAAGAACGACGCCATTCGCGGCGCCGCCGTACTGATGTGCGATGCCTAGTGTAGTGTCCAAGAAATAGCTGGACAAGCCAAGTCGTATCTCACCCGAGGGGCTCACCCCAAAATCCGCGTTTATCGGCGTCCATC
>JANXXV010000021.1 GCA_025350445.1 Bryobacteraceae bacterium
CAAGCGGTCACCACCGCCCCTGCTCCTTATGACCAACTCGTGCAAAGCCGGAAAAGTACCTCCTCACCCAAACCACAAGCGCTTGGGGTTACATGAGTGAAGTGCATAGCTAGATGCTTACAATTCGTTTCGTCCCGGCGCAGGTTTCCTTCCCGACGATTTCCCATACGCGCGGAATAAGTTGATCCCGCTGGACCGCGAGCGCATGGTGGCGCACTTCGCGCCAGGCGTGGATTTGCCGTTGCGTCCGTTTTTTGGCAGTATGGGCGTAGCGCCTCCAGAGACGAACGGCCGTATTAACAGCGCTCCGCCGTGGTTCCACGCCGGAAATCTGGACAACAAGGAACTGGTGGCGGGCACGACGTTGTACATCCCCATACACGCCAAGGGCGTTCTGTTTCAAGTGGGCGACGGGCATGCGGGGCAAGGCGATGGCGAAGTGGATCTCACAGCACTGGAAACTTCGCTCGACGGTACCTTTCGATTTGTGGTGCGCAAAGACTTGAAGTTGCGTTGGCCCAGGGCGGAGACGCCGGCACGCTACATCACCATGGGACTGCATGAAGATTTGACCGAGACGGCGAAGCTCTGCGTCCGCGAGACGGTGGATTTTCTAATGACGGAGAAAAAGCTGAGCCGCGACGACGCCTACATGCTGATAAGTGTGGCCGTGGATCTAAGAATCACGCAATTGGTGGACGGGAACCAGGGAGTGCATGCGATGATTCCGAAGTCTATTTTTGCGGGCAGGTAGGGTTCGGAAATGTGTCCACGTTGTCTTCCGGATCGGCCGGGTCAATGCATCTGAAATCCTTCTCGATCATCAGGCGCAGCGGCCCGGTGGATTCCATGCCAACCTGTGAAGAGTCCGCCCAAGCCGCCACCATCGGCTTCGGCGCCATCAGCAGGATATTGCCGTCACGGTAATCGGCGGTCAACGTTTCCTGATCGGCGGCGGAATGGATGCGGTAGGTGAGGCGCTGCCCTTGCGTAAACTCGATGTGTTCCTCCACCGTCCCCGCATCGCGCAATTGAGCCACTTCCGTTTGCGTGAGCCGGAGCCGGATGGAGTTGTGCCTGATTCGTAGTTTCATGCAGTAACCCGCCAATGTCCCGAATAGATATTAAATTGATTGTGCCGTACGAAGCCCAACAGCGTGACGTGCGCGCGGTGCGCCAGTTCTACCGCCAGGCTGGAAGGTGCGCCAACCGCCGCGACAATCGGGATGCCCGCCATCACGGCCTTCTGCATCAGTTCAAAGCTTAACCGGCCACTTACTAGCAACAGCTGCTTGTGAAGCGGAACCGCGGCGGCAAGAAATTGTTGTCCCATCAGCTTGTCCAAAGCGTTGTGCCGCCCCACGTCTTCGCGAACGCTCAGCAACATCCCCGTTTCGTCAAACAGCGCCGCCGCATGCAATCCACCAGTTTGCGAAAACACCGGCTGGGCTTCGCGGGCCAATTCCGGCAGTTTGTGGACCAGCGCGGTTTCCACCGTGAAACCGTCGATCGGTATCGCCCGGGCGCCCTGCGCTTCAATGGCCTCCAGCGATGTTTTTCCGCAGACGCCGCAACTGGATGTGGTGTAAAAGTGGCGATCCAGCCGCTTGATATCCACATCGACATTCGGATGAAGATCTACTTGTAACTCATTGCTGCCGCCCGCGCCAAGGTGGCGGATGGCCAGGATATCGGATCGCTCTCGCACGATTCCTTCGCCTAACAGGAATCCCGCGGCCAGTTCCGCGTCGTTACCCGGAGTACGCATGGTGAGAGAGATAGCCTTGGCAAGGGCGCGCCCTTTGAAGTGATAACCAATGCGTATCTCGAGCGGCTCTTCCACGGCGAGAAGATCGAGTTCGCGGGCAATTGCGCAGCCCAGCACTTTTCGAACAAGAACCTCAACGATGCTGTTTTGCGGGTCCCCCATTTACGTCGGCATCCCGATTGTATAACGCAAGAGGGCAGCGCCCATCGAAAGAAACGTCTCGGCTCAACCGCTGGAGGAATTCGGACAAGCCAGTGTGGCGTCCAAGAAATAGCTGGAAAGGCCAAGTTGTATCTCACCCCAGGGGTTCATCTCAAAAGATCCGCGTGCATCGGCGTCCATCGGCGGCCAATAATTATGCGCCGCCCATTATTAGCTTCCGATCAACGCTGGTTAACGCAGATTTTGCCCGGAACCCTAGTTTCGATCTGTCCCGCTAATTCGTCGACACTACACTAGTGCAGCCTCGGGTTATAGGTGTATATCGGCGTGGAGCGGAGGCCAACTTGCACCGCGCGATTCCATCTGTCCAGCGAATCGCGGAACGGTTTACAATTGTTCCTTACGATATTCCCACGCCCTGTGCGGCCACTTATTTCCCGGAGACGAACCTGTTGCTGCCACTGGATAGCTTTGCCTGCAAGAGCGGAACCGGCGCAGCAAAGCGGGTGGTAAACCGCATGAGGGCCTGCGCGCATTGAAAAGCTGGGTTGCATCGGCGAACCGCACTGGGACCGATTTTCCACTTGAAAATCTGCCCTATGGTGTATTCCGCAAACGAGGCAAAGCGGACGCTCCGCGCGTGGGCGTTGCCATCGGCGATCATGTGCTCGACATCGGCCGCTGCGGGCAGAATGGGCTGTTCGAGGGAGCGGCGGATTTCGCGGCATCGGCGTGCCAGGCCCCGTCGTTGAATTTTCTAATGTCGTTGGGCGCGCCGCACTGGACCGTACTGCGGACGCGGATTACGGAACTGCTAAGTGAGAGTTGCCCGGACTTGCGGCAACAACGCGACGGGCTGGTAGCCGAGGCGCTGATTCCCATGGAAGAGGCCGAGATGTTTGTGCCCTGTGAAATTGGCGATTACACGGATTTCTACGCATCGATTCATCACGCCACCCGCGTGGGGAAATTGTTCCGCCCCGCAAATCCGCTGCATCCCAACTACAGGCAACTTCCGATTGCGTATCACGGCCGTGCGTCTTCCGTCGTGGTGAGTGGCGCGCCGATCCGGCGGCCCAAGGGACAGACCCGGGCGGATTTGTTCGGCCCGGACGATTCGTTCGGCCATCGGAGTCACTGGACTACGAAATCGAGGTTGCCGCCTTCATCGGCACGGGGACCAAACTGGGCGAACCGGTGGGAATCGATCAAGCCGCCGCGCATCTCTTTGGACTTTGCCTTCTCAACGATTGGTCCGCCCGCGACATACAGAAGTGGGAATCGCAGCCGCTGGGGCCGTTTCTGGGGAAGAGTTTCGCCACCAGCATCTCGCCTTGGGTGGTCACGATGGAAGCGCTGGCGCCATACCGCGTGCCGGCGGTGCCTCATGATCCGGTTCCTCTGCCGTATCTTTTTTCGGAGCCGGACCAGCAGAGCGGCGCGATTGATATCACGCTGGAGGTGTGGCTCAATAAGGAACTGATGAGCCGCGGGAATTTTCGGGAAATGTACTGGACGTTTGCGCAGATGGTTACGCATCACACCAGCAATGGATGTAACCTGCGGGTGGGAGATCTAATTGCCAGCGGGACCGCATCCGGGGCGGCGGAAGATTCAAGGGGCTGTCTGTTGGAGATCGATTCCGGACGGTTCCTGGAAGACGGAGACGAAGTGATTCTGCGCGGTTACTGCCAGCGCGACGGGCTTCCGCGCATCGGATTTGGCGGGTGCCGCGGCACGGTGGTCGCATGAAACTTTCAGATCGATACACACAGCAGCGGGGCGAGGCTTACTTAACCGGCATTCAGGCGCTGGTGCGTCTGCCCATGGACCAGATGCGCCGCGACCGGGCAGCAGGCCTGAACAACGCCGCGTTTATTTCCGGCTACGAAGGTTCCCCGCTGGCCGGTTACGACATGACCCTGTTGCGTTCGAAGCAACTATTAGAGCCGCTCAATATTCATTTCGTGCCTGGCATGAATGAAGAGATTGCGGCTACGTCGGTGATGGGCAGCCAGATGTTTGAAGTGTTCGGCGGCGGCAAGTTCGACGGCGTGCTCGGCATTTGGTATGGCAAAGGTCCCGGAGTGGATCGTTGCGGCGACGTGTTCCGGCACGCGAACTTCGCCGGATCGGCGAAACACAATGCGGCACTCGTGTTGGCCGGCGACGATCATCAGGCAAAAAGCTCCACCATCCCGCATCAAAGCGATTTGAGCCTCTTCAACGTCGGGATGCCGGTGGTGTTCCCGGGCAATTCACAGGAAACGCTGGATTACGGTCTGCTCGCAATAGCCATGGGCCGTCACAGCGGCGCGTGGATCGGCATGAAGATGGTGACCAACGTCTGCGACGGTGGCGGCACGGTGACGCTTGATCTGGAACGGCTCTCGATTACCATCCCGGAGGGCTACGAAAAGGTCACCGATGCAAGACTCGTTACCCCCGTCACGCTGGCGCTCGAATACGAGTTGCACACGCGCAGGCTCGATGCGGCGCGGGAGTTTGCCCGAGTGAATGCTCTGAATCGATGGCACGGAGCGCGCGGCGGAGCGTCGCTGGGAATCGTGTCCACGGGCAAGGCGTATTACGATTTGATGCAGGCACTGGCGGACCTGGGAATTCGCGAGTCCGATTTGCCGCAGCTTGGCATCCGCATAGCAAAGTACGGCATGACGTATCCGCTGGAGCCAATCTTCACGCGCGAATTTGCCGATGGTTTGCACACGGTTCTGGTGGTGGAAGAGAAGCGCAGCTTCGTGGAGTTTCAGCTTCGCGATCTGCTGTATTCTCAGGTAAACCGTCCCGCGATTGTGGGCAAGATCGACGCGCAAGGATTGCCGCTTCTTCCGTCAACCGGGGAACTCGATCCGGACATCATCGCCAGAGTGATAGCGCGGCTTATCGCTGCCGCGCATCCGCCCGAAAGCATTCAAGCGCGGATCGCGAAGTTGGATGAGATTCAAAGCCGGCCGCGTGAAGTATCTTCCACACGGCATCCCACATTCTGTTCCGGGTGCCCGCACAATCGATCTACGTTGCTGCTCCCCGGACAAGTGGCAGCGGGCGGAATCGGTTGCCATTCCATGGCGATCACGCTGGGGGACATGGACCGCGGCTTCGGCTTCCTTACGCAGATGGGCGGCGAGGGCGCGGGGTGGATTGGGATGGCCCCGTTCGTACAACGCGGCCACATTTTCCAGAACGTGGGCGATGGAACTTACTTCCACTCGGGATCGCTACCGGTGCAGGCTTGCATAGCGGCGGGTGTCAACATCACGTTCAAGATCTTGCTCAACGGGCACGTCTCCATGACCGGCGGACAGTTGGTTATGGGGGCGTTGCCGGTGCCCGCGCTCACCCGCAAGCTGGAAGCGGAAGGCGTGAAGCGAACGGTGGTGTTGACCGAAGATACCAGCCGCTACATCGACGTGGAGCTGGCGGCGAATGCCGTGCTGCGGGATCGCGGCGAACTGGAGCGCACCCTCGCCGAGCTGGAGAAAGTCGCAGGCGTCACCGTTCTGATCTACGACCAGGAATGCGCGGCGGAGAAGCGCCGGGCGCGCTCGCGCGGCAAGCAGGTGGAGCCGGTGAAGCGGCTGGTGATTCACCAAGAGGTCTGCGAGGGCTGCGGCGATTGCGTGAAAGCGTCGAACTGCATGAGCCTGCATCCGGTGTCGACAGAGCTGGGGCAGAAGATACAGATTCACCAGTCGTCCTGCAACAAGGACTATTCGTGCGCCATTGGAGACTGCCCGAGTTTCTTAACGGTGAAGATCAAACCAGGTACAGGTCTTGCGAAGCGTCCGGTGCCAAGCCTGCCTTCGGCTGATATTACGGCACCAGCGAACCCGGTGCAGACCGGCGAAGGATATCGGATCGTGATGCCGGGCATGGGCGGCACAGGCGTGTTGACGATCAACGCGCTGCTGGCTACCGCGGCGTCTCTGGAAGGAAAGCAACTGCTGACACTCGATCAAACGGGACTCGCGCAGAAGGGCGGAGCAGTGGTCTCCAGCATCGTGATCGCCGACCATCCGATAGAAGCATCGGCGAGGATCAACGCCGGAAACGCCGACCTGATTCTGGGCTTCGATCTGCTCGGTGTGTTAAGCGCGGAGACTGCGAAGTGCGCGCATCCTTCGCGTACGGTGGCGGTGATCAACACGCAGCTTACACCCACGCACGATAGCATTCGCAGCCTCACCGTGTTGCAAGGACCCGAACGGTTGATTCACCATATCAACCAGATCACGAAGCCTGGACGCAATATCTTCGTCGATGCCAGCCGCTTGGCCGATCGCTTATTCGGAAGCCATCTGCAGGTGAATATCTTTTTGCTGGGCGTGGCATTTCAGGCGGGACTGATTCCGCTGGCCGCGGAGTCGCTGCAGGAAGCGGTGCGATTGAATCAGGTGGACGTCGAGAAGAATCTGCAAGCGTTCTTGTGGGGCCGGAAGTATTATTCGGACGCCGCCTGGGTGGAGCGGCAAATCTCGCCCGGCGTTGTGAAGCGCGCCGAGATCGACAGAGTGCGGGAGTTGGCGCTCTATCAGAACGAAGCGTACGCGCGTTCCTATCAGGACTTTGTGCGGATGGTGGAAGCTCGCGCGCCGGCTTTGAAGGATACGGTAGCGCGGAATCTCTACAAACTGATGGCGTACAAAGACGAGTACGAAGTGGCGCGGCTGCTAACGAATCCGGAGAGAGAAGCTGCTGTCAGCGGGATGTGGGAAGCGGCGGAATCCATCTCCTACAATCTGCATCCGCCATTCCTGCGCAAGTTCGGAGTGAAGCGCAAACTGCAGTTGGGTCCGTGGTTCCGGATCCCCTTACGAATGCTAGCGAAGCTGAAAGTGCTGCGCGGCACGCCGCTGGATCTCTTCGGCATCACCGCGCACCGGCGCAACGAACGGAGCCTTGCCTCGTGGTATCGGAAGCTCGTGGAAGACGTGATCTCGAACCAACCTTCCGATGCGTTGGAAATCGTCGCGCTCCCGGAACAGATCCGTGGCTTTGAGGGCATCAAAGAGGAAAGCATCCGCCGCGTGAAGCGGCTTGCGGGGGAGAAACTGCTGGTTCGAGAGCCGTCCGTTGGCCATGATAGTCTTCCCGTTAGCTCCAGATGACCAGGCTCATACAACTTTCTCACCCCGCGCAGGGACGCCGCGTTGCGCTTGTCGACGGCAGCGATCTTCGATTGCTCACCGGCTTCACTTCCGTCTATCAGATCGCGGCCAGCGGAAAGCCGTTGATTGAAACCGCGCGCAAGGCCGTGTCGAGCGACACGCTTTCCTACGACGATATCTACGCAGGCAAATCGGACTGGAAAATTCTGCCGGCGTTCGACCATCCGGAAGAGCCCGCGCGGTGCCTGGTAAGCGGCACCGGATTGACCCACAGGGCCAGCGCGGATAACCGGCAGGCGATGCACGCGGACATCGCCACAGTGACCGATAGCATGCGCATGTATCAGTGGGGCGTGGAAGGCGGACGTCCGCCGGATGGAGAAATCGGAGTGCCTCCGGAGTGGTTCTACAAGGGGCCCGGCAGCATATTACGCGGCCATGGCGAAGCGCTCACCATCCCGCCCTACGGCGAGGACGGCGGCGAAGAACCCGAAGTGGCCGGAGCCTACATCATCGACACCGCGGGTGCACCGCGACGGGTAGGCATGGTGATGGGCAATGAGTTTTCCGATCACAAAGTGGAGAAGAAGAACTACCTCTACCTGGCGGTATCGAAACTGCGCACGTGCGCGATTGGACCGGAGATTGTTCTCGATCCCGACTTCTCAGCCGTTCCGGGCCATGTGAGTGTGGAACGCAACGGCGCGCTGCTTTGGGGGAAGGACATCGCCAGCGGCGAAGCGAAAATGTCGCACACACTCGCCAATCTGGAACATCACCATTTCAAGTTTGAGGCGCACCGCCGGCCGGGGGACGCCCACATTCATTTCTTTGGAGCCGATGCCTTCAGTTTCGGCGCGGGCATCACGCTGGAAGAAGGCGATGTGATGGTGGTAGCCTTTCAAGGATTCGGACGCGCGCTGCGCAATCCGCTCGGCATCGATAAGGCCCCCAATTCGTTCGTGCGCGTTACAACCCTGTAAACTTGATCAGCGCCAGGCTGGTGAGGCACAAGATCGCCGCGGAGATCGACCCCGCCAGCAGCGCCTTGCCTCCCACCGCCGCCAGTTGGCGGATGTGAACCTCAAGCCCCATGGCGGCCATCACAAACGTCAAGACATAGTTCCCAATTTCAACCAGCGTAGCCGACATCGGAATGGTGAAGGCGCGAACGGAAAGCCACGGCGCCAAATGGAACACCAGCGCAGGAAAGAACTGCGCGGTGTTCAGCATTGCCATCGCGGTGAAGCCCCATACGAACACCGGAATTAGCCGCGAAAAATGCACCGTGACACGCTGCCGGTTAGAGCGGCGGACATAAAGAAAAATCAACGCCACGATGAACGGCGCCAGCAGCGTCACGCGCACCAGTTTCACAAGCGTGGCCAGCGTCCCCGCCGGTTCACTGAACGCGAACCCCGCGGCGACGGCCTGCGGTACAGCGTGAATCGACGTGCCGGCCCAAATGCCAAATGCCGTGTCGCCCAGGTGCAACGCACCGCCCAGAAACGGCAGCAGAAACATCAGCACAATACCCAGCAGGTTCACCGTACCCACGGACAGCGTCACGTCTTCGTCCTCGGCGGAGATAAGCGGCGCAACGGCAATGATGGCACTGGTGCCGCAAATGGCGGTGCCCGCTCCAATCAGCAGCGCTGTGCTGCTGGTCAACCCCATCGCCCGCCCGATGTAAAACGCCGACGCCGTAGCCACGGAAATACAAAGGATTGTAATGGTAAGCGCATTGAAGCCGATGATGGCGATGTCCGTCAGATTGAGCCCCGCTCCGGCAAGTACGATCGTGATGGGCAGAAGCCGCCGCGCAATCACTTTGCATCCCACACCCACTGCCGAAGGCAGACGGAAAACGTTCCGCACAAAGACGCCGGCTAGAACCGCGATGATGGACGCGCTGATCGGCCGCCGTATTCCGTGGTCGCTAACAATGCGAAAAGGAACCAGGGGAATATAGTGGATGGCGTAAGAAACCGCCGCGACAAGAAGAGCGGCCACCGCGCCCGAGCGCACCGAATGCGTCGCCGCCGGCTTCTTTCCATCCGCGGGCCGCGGCTCCACCGCCGGCGCTACATAGACGCCTTCCATGGAACTGAGCGAGAGATCGGTTTCGTCGCTGATACCTTGGGCACTTTCCATATTCCTCAAAGTCTGACAGAATCGAAGAACGGGCGTATATATGACTCAGCGACGAATCCTCCCTCTAGCTCTCGCCCTGGCGTGCGCCACACGGTTGACGGCAGTGCAACCGGGCTACTTCACTTCCACGGTTTACCCTGCACTGCAGAAGGCGGGATGCCAAGGTTGCCACAACCCGGATGGAGTGGCCGCGGGAACGCGCCTCCACTTCCCAGACCCCGGCGCGTCCCCGGCTGCCCTGGCGAACTTCGGCCTCAGCTTGAAAGCGCTCACCGATCCGTCCGATCCAGGCAAGTCGCTCTTGTTGAACAAACCCACGCGCCGCGTAGCCCATGCCGGCGGAAAGCGCATCGCGCCCGATAGCCCGGAAGAAGCTATCCTGCGTACATGGGTGGAGTATCTATCGACTACAAAAGCGTCCGCAAACGCAGAAACGGAAGTGGCCGCAGTGAAGCCCGTCGGTCCGGTCCTTCGCAGGCTGACGCACATTCAGTACAACAATACAATCCATGACCTGCTTGGCGATGACGGCAACCTGGCCGAGCAATTCCCGCCGGAGGATTTCGTCAACGGGTTCAAGAATCAATATCAGTCGCAAAGCATCTCCCCGCTTCTGGCCGAAGCCTACAGCCTGGCCGCGGAAAAGCTGGCGCAGAATGCTTTCCGCGGCGGCGATACGCACGGCCTGATCCCGTGCAAGCAGACCGAGCCCGCCTGCGCTGAAAAGTTCGTGCAGTCCTTCGGGCAGAAAGCGTTCCGGCGGCCGCTTCAAAAAGACGAAGCCGATCGATACGTGCGCCTGTTCCGGACGCAAAAGCAATTCCTGGCCGGCGCGCAAATCGTGACAGAAGCGCTGCTGCAATCCCCCGGCTTCCTGCTGCGGACGGACGGCGCGCAGTCGAAAGCCTATGAACGGGCCAGCCGTCTATCCTATTTTCTCTGGAACACCATGCCCGACGCCGCGCTTTTCCGTAGTGCCGCGGCAGGCGAACTCGATTCACCGCAGGGCGTGGAAGCCGCCGCCCGCCGGATGCTGAAGGATCCGAAGGCGCACGCAACCATAGACGATTTCGTCTCGCAGTGGCTTCGATTCGACAGGCTGCTCAACACCATTAAGGATCGCGAGACTTTTCCGCAGTACGGTCCTGAACTCGCGCTGGCGATGACCGAAGAGGCCCGCCGCCTTGTTGCCGACCTGGTGTGGAACAACGGCGACTTCACCAAGATCTATTCGGCCGACTACGCTTTCCTGAACAGCGGGCTGGCGGATCTTTACAAGGTGAAGGCTCCTGCGGACGATTTCGGCAAAGTCATGCTGCCGCCCGAAACCGAACGGTCAGGCATTCTGGGCCAGGGGCTGTTCCTGGGCCTGACCAGCAAGCCCACGGAGACGTCGCCCACCGCCCGCGGCCTTTTCGTGCGCGAACAGTTTCTTTGCCAGGATGTGCCGCAACCGCCGCCGGGTGTGAGCACCAATCTGCCGGTGCTCACGAAAGCGAAACCGCAAACGAACCGCGAACGGTTGGCGATGCATCTCAGCAACGAAAGTTGTGCCGGTTGCCACACTTTGATCGATCCTATTGGATTCGGATTTGAGAAATTCGACGCCATTGGGCAACGCCGCGAGAAGCAGAAGCTCACCTTCCGCCCCACTAGGGAAGAAGCGAAAGATAAGGATAAAGAGCGCAAGTCCGAGACGGTTTCGCTGGCGCTGGATACGTCCGGATACGTGGCCGGTATCGGCGATTCCCAGTTCACTGAGCCGCGCACGCTGGGCAAAGTGCTGGCCGCCAATGAGCAGTGCCGGGAATGCATCGTGAAACAACTTTTCCGCTATGAATCCGGCCGCAAGGAGACGCCTGCCGACCGCCCCGTCATCCAGCAAAGTTTCGATGATTTCCGGCGCTCCGGGTTCCACTTTCAGGACCTGATGGTTTCTTTGGTAAAATTAAGCATATTTCAGCCGGTAAGGAGGGAGCCGCATGTCGTCAGTGATAACTAAGAACCGTGCATTGTCCCGTAGATTGTTTTTGCGCGGCGTCACCGCGTTGACGCAGGCTCCGGTCTGGATTGGGCTGCCGCCGCTTGCCGCGATGTTCAACAGCTCGGGCACGGCCTATGCGGCGGCAACATCCGGGCCAAAGTCGATCCCCAACCGCTTCGTGCTCTGGTTCAACGGCAACGGCATCACCGAACGCTACTGGATCCCCGAGGAAACCGGCGCAAACTACACCATGACGCCGTGCCTTTCGCCCCTGGCACGGTTCCGCGACGACATTCACATCGTCACCGGCCTGGATAATCCTGCAGCCCGCCTGCCCGGCCCCGGTAACGACCATCACCGCTCGATGAGCGCCCTGATGACCGGCACGCAATTCACCGGACGAGGCGCGGGCGGCGCATCCATCGACCACGTAATCGCGGCCAGGACCAACGCCGATACTCGGTTCCGCTCGCTGCAAATTGGTGTGTCGCAAGAATCTTTTGGAGAAAGCATTCAACGCAATATGAGCTGGGCGGGGCTGGACCGCGCACTGCCTCCGGAGATGATTCCGGCCAAACTGTTCGACCGTCTTTTCGGAGCCCGCGACGCCAGTTGGATCGATCGCAAGAAGAGCGTACTGGATGCGGTGCAACAAGACACTGGCGTGCTGCGCAAGGAACTGGGGCGCGAGGATCAGACGCGCCTGGATGAACACCTGTCGTCGATTCGCGACGTGGAACGCGCCATCGCCAGCTTGCCGCCGCAGTATCACAAAGTGGACGCACCCGATTTTGATGGCGACATGAAGGACTGGCCGCGCATTGCCAGACTGCAAAGCGAGTTACTGGTTCACGCCCTGGCCTCCGGGCAGACCCGCGTGGCTTCCTACATGCTGACCAAATGCCAAGGCTTAACGCGGTTCCCGTGGTTGGGCTACACGGCGGCTCGGCATCACGACTACACGCACCGCGACGGCAAGGCCCCGGGAGCGGACGGGCCCGACGGCGCGCGCATCATGCGCGACATCTGCCGCTGGCATGTGGAAGAATTCGCCTGGCTGCTCGGCCGCATGAAGACCACGCCCGAAGGCGAAGGCAACCTGCTGGATCATACTTCGCTGGTCTTCGTGCATGAGCACGCCGAGGCCAACGATCATAAGAACAACGGCCTGTCGCTGATCGTTGCCGGTCACGCGGGCGGGCTCCAAACCGGCCTTCACACGCGAACCACGGGCACCACCGCTGACCTTTATCTTTCTGTAGCGAATCGCGCCATGGATGCCAGGCTCACCAGCTTCCCCAGCGCAACGCGGGAACTTAGCGGACTATTTCGCACTTAGGCAGCGCGGCGCGCAGCCGCTCCACGCCAGCATCGGTGACCTTGGTTTCTTTCAGGTCCAGCCACCGTAGGCTCGTCACTTGCGCCAATGTGTCAATGGCGCCGTCGTCGATCTTGGTAGCTTTCCACAGAGTCAGCTTCTCCAGCTTGTCGAAGTTTTTCAGTACCGCAAGCCCCTTCGAGGAAATGCCCGTCTGGCCCAGATCGAGAGACCGCAGTTCGGTGAGCGGAGCCAGAGTTGGCATTCCGGTGTCGGTGATTTTTGAGCTGTGAAGATTCAAGTTCCGCAGCTTGTGTAGAGTGGCAATCGACTCCAGGCCGCGGTCGGTAATCGTGGCCGCCCACATCCCGGAATCGGTCCGCTGGCTTCCGCTTAAATCCAGCGAAATCAGGTTCGGCATACGGCGCACCGCGGTGAGTCCAACGTCGGTCAGCTTGTTCCCGCCCACCGCAATGCTCTTCAGATTCGGAATCGCCGTCAGCGCGTCGAAGCCATTGTCGGTGAACAGCGAAAAGCCCACGTCGATGTTTTCGAGCGTGGTCATGCCCGCCAAATGAACCAGGCCCGCATCGGTCACCTTCGTCCCCCGCAGATTCAGCGAACGGAGATGAGTCCATCCGCGCATCGCCGCCAGCGCGCCATCACCGATCAATTCGGCGTAGTACAGATTCAACTCCGCAATATTCCTCAAATCCTTCAACTGCGCAAAGCCCCTGTCGGTGATTCTGGTATGCGAGAGATCCAGCGTGTTGAGTTTCGGCAGTTGCTTCAGCGAAGGCAGATCCGAGTCGGTGATCCACGATGCGCTCAGGGTCAGTCCGGTCACGTTGCCCTGTTTGTCGTGGATCGAATTCTGATCCGTAATCAGGGCCAGGGCTGCGAATGCTGCAATCAGGTGGGGCATATCAGCTCCCTCTCCGGGTGGGTTGTGCCGAATCGCGGTCGAACACGATGTCGCACTTGGGCAAGGCCGCTTTCAACGCCTGGAACCCCTTCTCAGTCACAAGCGTGTGATACAGGTTCAAATATCGAAGCTGCCCCTGAGCGCGCAGCGTATCGATGGACGCATCGGAGATCGTCGCGCTATCGAGCCGCAGCGAAGTGAGGGTCGCGGTAAGACCGGCCAAACCTTTCTCCGATACTTTCGTATAGTCGAGGTTCAAAGATTTCAACGCCGCCAACTTCGCCAGCGGCTTCAACCCTTCGTCGGTCACCCTGGTTCGCGCTACTTCCAGCCGTTCCAGCCCCGTCAACGGCAGCAGTGAATCCAGCCCCTTATCGGTGATGCGCGTATAGCTGAGCATCAGCTCCTTTAAAGCCGTCAGCGGTTTCAGATGCTCCATGCCCGCGTCATCGATATCTGTAGAGCTCAGGTCCAGCTTTCGCAATCCGCTGAAGCTCTTCAACACAAGAAGGCCGCCGCTGCTTATATCTGTGTAGTTTGCCTCCAGCGCTTCCAGCTTAGTGCATGCGGAAAGGCTCGCGAGGCCAGCGTCGTTCAGTCGCGATCCGGCCAGCCCGGCATGCCGCAGATTCGGAAAACCGCCGAGTTGCAGCCCCTGCACGGGCACGTTGTTCAGCAGCAGGACTTGCAGCCCGGAAAGTTTCTGAAGACCGGCCAGCGCCGCGTCGGAGATGGTGGTGTTACTAAGATTCAGTTCCTTCAACTTGCTCAGTTTCGCAATCGCAGCCAGTCCCGCCTGGCCCAGGTCGGTCGCTTGCAGGTCCAGCTTCTCCAGCGCCGGAAGCAGCGCCAGGAACTCAAGCTGGGCATCGGTCACCGACGTCCGCGCCAGCGCCACTTCGCTATTTCCAATTACTTTGCCACCCATGCTCAGCACCCACGCAGCGGCGCCCGCGGCGTCTTTCGTCTTGGGCTTACTCTTTCGCAGAGCTGCGTCGGCTGCCTGCGCGGCCGAATCCTGGAATTCGATCAGGCACTCCGGCACCGCGGCGCGGAACGCTTCAATGCCTCCGCGGCT
>JANXXV010000192.1 GCA_025350445.1 Bryobacteraceae bacterium
GAAGAAAATGACGCGCGGGCCGGAGTACATGGAACTTGGCGCGCTTGAGGACCTCGCCAAACTGCAAACCCATCTTGCCTGGCAGACGCTGCAATTCGTGCTGCCGAAGAGTGCCCCTTCAGAGCAGGAATTCCGTAAGCGCCAGACGATTCCGCGGCTCGACGCGCTGGAAAACTATGTTCGCGGATTGCTGGCCAAGACTCCGGAGCAGAAGATTCAATTGTTCACCCAGGCGGCTCACCTGGAACCGAAGTATTCGCAGGCTGAGTTTCAGTTGGGGCGATTGCAATGGAAAAAGAAGAGCTATCGCGCCGCTGCCGAGAGCCTGACGAAACTGGAGCCCGGCGGGGACCACTACAGAGAAGCATCTTTTCTGTTGGGACTGTGCCGCTACCATCTGGGCGATTTCCAGGGAGCGCAGGAATCGTTTCAGTTCGTGGCGCATTCGGTGCCGCTGAACGAAGTGCTGAATAATCTGGGCGCCGCGCAGTCGCGCCGGAATCTGCCTGAATCGCTGGAGAACTTCAAGAAAGCCCTGGAGGGGGATTCGGCCGACCCGGATTATCAGTTCAATGTGGGCTACGCGCTGTTCAAGCAGGGCAACCTGCAAGGGGCCGCCGATAAGTTCCGTGCCGTGCTGGATCGCGATCCGGAGGATGCAGGCGCCATAACGATGCTCGGCCGTTGTTTGAAGCGGGTGCCTGCCCGCGCGGCGGATTTGAAGGCGGAAGGTTTGGAACGTTTGAAGGACAATTACGAGGAGTCGGCCTACCTGCAATTGAAGGCGGTTCTCGAACCGTCCCGTTAATCTGTATAATCAAGAATCTAATGTTGGAAGCATTCGGCCTTTCGGACCCAGGTTGTATCCGGACGAACAACGAAGACTATTTCATGCTGGTGGCGCCCCTCGACTTGTATCTGGTGGCGGATGGCATGGGCGGAGCGCAGGCAGGCGAGCACGCCTCCAAGCTGGCCGTGGAAACGGTAGTCGACTTCATCGTCAAGGCTGGCGGCACCAGCGGAGAAGTGTTGCTGAACGCGGTGCAGGAGGCGAACAAGCGGGTGCTTGCCGCCGCCGATGGCGACGCGACGCTGCATGGCATGGGCACCACGCTGACCGCTTGTTGGAAAGTTGGCCCTGAGTTGCTGGTGGCCAACGTGGGCGACAGCAGGGCCTACGTCTTCCAGGGCGGCGAACTGCATGTGATCACCGAAGACCAGACCTGGATCAATGAAGTGGGCCGCCGCCTGGGTTTGGGCGACGATGCACTGCGAACGCATCCGATGCGTCATGTGCTTACGATGGCGATCGGGGTGAGTGAGAGCCTGCGGATTCACTCGTACGCGGTGCCGTTGGAACACGGCGCGCTATTTCTGTTGTGCAGCGACGGTCTGCATGGCGTGGTGACGCCGGTGGAAATTGTCGAGGCTCTTTCCGGCGCTGGAACGCTGGAAGACAAGTGCAAGATCCTGATTGATACAGCGAAGCGGGCGGGCGGTCCGGACAACGTGACCGCGGTGCTGCTACGGAACGAAAACAACGGACAGTAAGAAGCCAGTCGCGCTGACCATCGCCGGTTCCGATCCCAGTGGCGGTGCGGGCATCCAGGCGGATCTTAAAACCTTCCATCAATTCGGCGTTTACGGCGAAGCGGCAATCACGCTAATCACGGTGCAGAATACGCAGCGGGTAGATCGGGTGCATTGTTTGCCGCCGGATCTTCTGATCGGGCAGATTCGCGCTGTGGTGGAGGATATTCCGCCGGACGCGGCGAAGATCGGCGCGTTGGGGAACCTGGAACTGCTGCTGGCGGTAGCGGAGATCGCGGCTGAGTTTCGATTCCCGCTGGTGGTGGATCCGGTGATGATCAGCAAGCACGGAGCGGCGCTGATGAGCGTCGAAGCGCGGTCGGCTTTCCTTGACCGCCTGGCGCCGCTGGCCACACTGCTCATGCCGAATCTGTTTGAGGCCGCTGCTCTGACCGGAGAGCCGGTTGCCGGAGTGGACGGGATGCGGCGGGCGGCCGAGCGTCTGTGCCGGCTTGGGGCGCGCGCGGTGCTGGTGAAAGGCGGCCACCTGGAAGGGATGGCAACTGACATTCTGCTGGCCGACGGCGAGTTTTACGAGTTTAACGGTGTGCGGGTGGATACGGTACATACGCATGGAACGGGTTGTACGTATTCCGCGGCTATCACTGCTTGTTTAGCCACCGGGTTCGCGCTGCCGGAAGCGGTGCGGCGGTCAAAGCAATTCATTAGCGAGGCGATTCTGACTAACCCTGGGCTTGGGAAGGGGAATGGCCCGGTGAACCATCACGCCGGAGTATACCCGCGTTAATCCGTGTTCAACAGTGGCCCAAATTCTTAGCCACTTACCAACGCAGATGCATACGGATTTTGGGTGGCGAATTCTTGGATATTGCGGCATCTTCCGCGGGGTGTTTCATCCAGCTTGCGGAAGGCGTCCATGGTGAGGCCCAACCCGGCAAGCATTTCTTCTTTCTGCGGGATGGATTTGTTGTGTCTCCGATCTTCTTCTTCGGGATGCTATCCTTGCTGGAACCATGAAAAAACTGACCTTGGCGCTGCTCGCGGCATTGACATCCTTGCATGCCGCTGGCGTTACCGTGGTCTTCGACCCGGCGAACCCGTCCATGGGGCCGTTCCCCTCCGATGCGTTGACAGTCGCCGACCCGGCGCAGAAAACGGGACGCCGGGTGAATTTGCCGGCGCCGGACTGTTCCTCGGATCGGCTCGGCTGCATCGTGCAACCGGCGCTGAACCAGTTCGACGGCTTCAATCTCCAGCCCCGAATTCGAGTCCGGTTCTCGACCGCGGTAAATCCCGACACGTTGCGCGGCGGTATTTTCTTTGTCGCTCTCGACAACCTTTCCAATGACGAGTTCGGGCTGCATAAGCTGAGCGATGTGGTCCCCATCAACGAAGTTGTCTACGATCCGGCGACCTTCACCGCATATGCCAAGCCCGATGCCTTTTTGGATCAGCACCGGCGTTATGCCCTGATCGTGACAGATGGGGTGAAGGATGTTGCCGGCGACCCGGTCTCCGCCGCTCCATCGTATTTGGCGTGCCGGAGCAACGCCGCGCTGCCCGGATGTCCGCGGATTTCCGACGTAGTCAATCTTACCGGCGCTCGATTTCTATCTTCTGTCATAGCGGCGGCCACGGTGTTCACTACCGCGAGCGCCACATCCTGGCTGGAGCGGGCTCGCGACAATCTGGCGGCGACAGATCCGGCGTTCCAGCCTGGTCCTGTCGTCGATCTGACAAGTTATTCGGGCGCGATGTGGCATCAGCAGACCGGCAGCACTCCAGTTTCTTTCACCGACACGCAATTACCATTCGCGTTGTTGCAGGGCGTGTCGCGGGTTGCATTTGGAACTTACTCGTCGCCCAATTATTTAAACGCTGGGCAGACGATCGCCATGCCGCCCACGGCCGCCCCCTTGCCGCCGGCCCTTCGCGCGGAACAAATACAGTTCAATGTGTTCTTGCCGGCCGCACCGAAACCAGCGGGCGGCTATCCGGTTGCTATCTTCGGGCACGGGCTGGGTAGCGATCGCTTTGTGTCACCCGGCGCGATTGCATCGAGCTTCGCCGCAGCCGGCTGGGCGGTAATTGCGATCGATGCCGTGGGGCATGGGCTGGGACCGCTGAGCAGCGTGATTTTCACCGCGAAGGGCGGCCAAATCGAGGTGCCCGCGCCGGGACGCGGTGTACCGCCCAATGCCAGCGGAGGGATTTCGCCGGGTGATGGCTGCCTGATACTGGCGCCGATTCCCGTGGGGGCTCGGGACTGCATCCTGCAGACCGCGGTGGATCTGATGCAATTGATGCGGGTTCTGCGATCGGGGGTGGATCTGGATGGCGACGGTAGCGTGGATCTGGATCCGGGCCGGATCGCTTATGCGGGGCATTCGCTTGGCGCGCAGTATGGCACGGTGTTCAGCGCCGTGGAACCGTCGATTTCTGTGTCTACGTTGATTTCGGGCGGTGGCACGACCATCAGCGCTATCCGGTCGAGCCCGGGTTTTCGTCCTCTTCTCAATCAATATTTTGGTGCGGTTGCGCCGTCGCTGCTGAATGCAGGCGGCACTTTCGACGATAATGTACCGTTGCGCTATGAACCCGTGCGCGTGAACGCGGTGAAGGGTGCAATTGAGCTTCAGGAAACTTTCGAACGGGTGGAGTGGCTGACTTCGCCCGGCGATCCGCTGAACTTCGCGACGCATTTGGATTCCTCTACGCTTGCCGGCGTTCCGATCAAGCGGGTGCTGTGGCAATATCCATTCGGCGATCTTACGGCTTCCAATCCGACGGAGACGGCGCTGGTGCGCGCAGCCAATATGCGCGAATCGACGCGCGTCTATCGGGCCGATATCGCGCGCGCGATGAACCCCGCGTTGCCGGTGAATCCGCACAGCTTCGTTCTGGATATTTCCACGATGGCAAACCGGCCGGTAGCGCTTGCGGCGCAGGCGCAGGTAGTGGGCTTTATCGCTTCCGGCGGGAATGCGATTCCCGATCCGAATGCTTCTCTGCGAGCGATATTCGGCGGGAAGGACCTCTTCGAGGCGCCTGAATTCCTGACGGAAACGCTGAACTTCGTGAAATGAGCGCAGCCGGCTTTTTAGAGATTGCCGCCCGAGAGGATGATGCCGGCTGAACGGATGTCTGCGGGGAGCTTGTGGAAGAGGCATGCGGCCGCGCCTACTGCGCCGCTGGGCTCTACCACGATCTTCATGCGGGTGCGGAGGAGCTCCATAGCCGTAAGGATTTCCTGGTCGCTGACTAGAAGGATATCCTCTACCAAAGTTTCGATGATGGGGAACGTCAGTGCGCCTGGCTTGGTGCAGCGTAGCCCATCGGCGATTGTGTCTGGCTGGGGGATACCGACGCGCTGGCTGGCTTTGCGCGAGAGGTAATAGTCATTGCCGGCTTCGGGTTCTATGCCGAAGACGCGGATGCCTGGGTTTATGGCCTTGGCGATGATGGCCGAACCGGAGAGCAGCCCGCCGCCTCCTAACGGGACTACCAGGGCGTCCAGGTTTGGTGTTTCTTCCAGGAGTTCCAGTGCTGCTGTGCCTTGGCCGGCTATGATCCATTCGTGGTCGAAGGGGGGCACCAGGGTTGCACCGGTTTCGGCGGCGATGCGGGCGCCGATGGCTTCCCGGTTTTCGGTGAAGCGGTTGAACAGAACGACGGTGGCGCCGTAGGCTTTGGTGGCTTCGAGCTTGGCTTGCGGCGCGTCTGTTGGCATTACTATTGTGGCGCTGGTATTTTTATATGCGGCCGCTATGGCTACTGCTTGCGCGTGGTTGCCGGATGAGAATGCTACTACGCCGCGGTGGATTTCCGCGGGTGGGATGGAGAAGAGGAAGTTGGCGGCTCCGCGGATCTTGAACGCGCCGCCGCGCTGGAAGTTTTCGCACTTGAAGTGGCAGCTTAAACCGGTGGCGGCGTCTAGCAGGTGCGATGTTAGGACCGGTGTGCGGTGGGCTATTGGTTGAATGCGGGTTTCGGCTTCGCGGATTTGGTTGGGGGTTGGCATTTTGTAAGAGCGGAGGCTGGGGCCTCCGTGCGGGCGGGGGCGTCCGCCCTCCTGGTCATTTAGTAGCCTGCTTTTTTGTCTACGATGTTTTGCAGCGGCTCGCCTTTAGTGAAGCGCTCGAAGTTGGTGATGAATAGCTCTACCGCTTCTTCCATCCAGGTGGCGGTATGGTCGGCGCAGTGCGGCGAGAGAAGCACGTTGTCGAGCTTCCAGTAGGGGTGATCCTGGGGCAGCGGTTCCTTATCGAAGACGTCTAGCCCGGCGCCTTTGATGCGCTTATTCTGCAGCGCTTTGACCAGCGCCGATTCTGAGATTACGGGGCCGCGGCCGACATTGATTACCACGGCGGTGGGCTTCATGGCGGCGAATTCATTCTCGCCGATCAGGCCGCGGGTTTCGTCGGTTAGCGGGGCGGCGGCTAATACATAGTCGCAGACGGCCATCATCGCGGCGCGGTCTTCGATGGGGTAGAACTTGTCCACAATGGGGTCGGTCGCCAGTTCCGGACGGCGGCGGAGGGCTACGATTTTCATGCCCAGGGCATGGGCGCGCTCGGCGGTGGCTCGGCCGATTTCTCCGTAGCCGACGATGCCGAGGGTGCGGCCGTGGATCTCTTCCACATCGAATTGGTCCCATACGCCGGCTTCCTGACTGCGGACCATGCGGCGCAAGTCTTTGGCAAAGAAGAGCATGGCGGAAATGGCGAATTCCCCGAGGGAGCGCTTGAAGACGCCGCGGGAATTGGTGATTGGAACCGGGCTTTCGATCAGTTCGGGGAAGAGCGTGTTCTCGACGCCGGCGGAAAGGGAGTGTACCCACTGGACTTTGCGGGCTGAGTTCCAGATTTGTTTGAGGGTCTCGCCGTTGCCCAAGCCGTTGAGGATGATATCGGCCTCGGGAGCGGCGGATTCGAAGGCGTCGGCGTTGCGGCCGACGGTGATGGTGGTGGAATCGGGCAGCTTTTCAAGGACGGAGAGGTGCCTGGCGTTGGGGTTCGAGATGACAAGGAGGTTCAGGGGACGCATCAGTGCAAAATTACCATACTTGCTGGCGGGGGCTGGGTTTTGGGGTGTGCGGCAGAGAGTAGCTCCTTTTCTCGCGGTGGATTGATATGTTGGTATTCCCGGGCCGCTTGAGTTGGTTTATGGGCGATGAGCGTCTTCGGCTGCCGCTCTTTGGTCCATTTTATCTGCCTCTTCCATGTCGAATTCCCCAGCGCATCGCCCGCCTGAATCGTCAGTTTGCCATAATCGCGCCATTGGTCCGGGTAGCCAATCTTGTCCGCCACTG
>JANXXV010000233.1 GCA_025350445.1 Bryobacteraceae bacterium
CAGCGATTTCATGGCTTTACTGGCGGCGATATTTTGCCGGGGATAATGGGCGTCCACGACTTGGATGAGGATGTCCTCCAATTTTATGCCGTGTGAATCCCGGACAATCACGGTGTACTTTCCAGGTGGCTGGGTAACTTGCATGGGCATCAGTCCAAGGTTCTGGCCTGCCGGTTGCGGAAACAATCGAATGGTTTTGTCGAGAAGCTGGGCGGTGGCACCCGCAGAGGCGATCCGGAGTACTTCGCCCTGTTTCACCCGAGGCTGCGCCGCGGCAAGCAGAGCCAGCGCAATGCCCAAAACAAAGCACCGCCGAGGCATTCGACTACAGCGCCGCCAGAGCTTCCAGCACTTCCGCGGCATGCCCGGCGGGCTTCACCTTCGAGAACACCTTCGCGATCTTGCCGTCTTTCCCAATGAGGAACGTGGTGCGCTCCACGCCCATATACTTCTTACCGTACATGCTCTTTTCGCCCCACACACCGTAGGCTTCCGCCACTTTATGCTCCACGTCGCACAGCAGCGGAAATTTCAGATCGCACTTGCCTTTAAACTTCGACTGGGACTTGGGGGTGTCCGGCGAGATACCGTACACATCGGCGTCGTGCTTGGCAAGCTTTTTCAACGCATCGTTGAACTCATGCGCCTCTATGGTGCAACCGGGAGTGTCCGCCTTCGGATAGAAGTAGAGCACCACGTTCCTTCCGGTCTGCGCCCTCAAGTGGAAAGTTTTGTCGTCGTCGGTTTGCAATTCGATCTCCGGCGCCGCCGTGCCTTCTTTTACAGGATCAGCCATGTTTTACTCAACCCCAAAGCTGGTGCCTTTCGCTTCCTTATTCTGTGTCCGCTCAATCCGTTCGTCAATCATCTGCCGGATCCCCTTCAGCACCTCAATGCGGGCAGCACGGAAATGTTCGACCACGGATTCGGATGGACCGAAACTGCGCATCATGTTGACGATGTCTTCGCAAAGGCAATGGTGCTGTTGTTGACTTGAAGCCGATTCGTTCATAGCGTCTCCTTCCTCTCCGTCTCTTTCATTTCAATGATCAGTGTTCTATCCGTTAACCGGGCCCGCCCGGGCGACAACGCAGCCATCGACGTCGGCAATCCAATGTGACGCCGAAATGTACCCACTTCCACCACCAGTTCATCCGCTTTCTTGAACAGCCCGATTTCGCCTTTGGTAGCAAACGGCATTGTCAGATGAACCTCATACCGCCCATCGATTTTTTCAAATCGATAAGGCCGCTCCGTGCGAGTGACCGCCGAAGGGTCCTCGCCCTCAGCATACAGCACCTGGGATAGCTCCCGCAGACGCTCCACTCCGGACACCTCATGGGTGAACAGCGGAACACGCCTGGGTTGCAGGGGTGCGAAGTAGGCGTCCATCTCCTGCAGGATTTGCTGCTGCGATACGCGCCACTCTTTGAAAAAGGTATCGCTGATCTGTTCCGGGAGCACCCGGTTCACCAGAATCCCATCCACCGTCAAACCGTGCAAGGAGAAGTAGACGTAAGCCCGCTGCGTTTCCCGCAGCACCATTCGTTCCGGATTCGTCACCAGCCGGACGCTGGTGATTTGCGGATCTTCCAGCAGAACATCAATGCCCTCCAGCTTCTTGAACAGGTCGAGCATATTGCCGAAGTAAGTGTCGGGCGGCAATTCCACCGGAGAGATGCGATTGGCCAGCGGCCGCACCGCTTTCATGACAGTACGCTGAAACGGGAAGACATGCTTCATGTACCAATCGAGCGTAGTCGGCATGCTGACGAACCGCAGAGACTCCGCCGTTGGAGCGCAATCCAGAATCATCACATCGTAGCGGCCCTCGCGCCGGTACTGATTCACGTACATCATGGCGCTCAGCTCTTCCATGCCGGGCAGGATGGCGAGTTCTTCCGCTTCCACGCCGCTGATGCCGGTGGTGCGCAGGATCGCAGTGATGTAAGTGGAAATCTCAGTCCAGTGTTTCTTGATCTCGCGTTGGATGTTCACTTCCTGAATTTCGAGATTCTGGCTGATGCGGTAGGGATCGGCGGTCTGCCCGTGAAACAGGCCGGTGCCGATTTCGAAGGCGTCCGCCAGGCTATGGGCGGGATCGACGCTCATCACCAGCGTGCGCTTACCGAGTTCGGCCAGCTTCACGCCGGTGGCCGCCGCAAGACTGGTTTTGCCCACACCGCCCTTGCCGCTGAAAAGGAGAATGCGCATAAGTTCAGTATGTGGGATGCGGTGCCGCCGGCTACTGCTGTTTTATCTTGCGCCCGGCAAACCAGCGCGCCGTCCACGGGGGCAGATCCGGAGCCGCCGCCAGCCGTTCCAGGTCCGCCGACTCATCGACGTCAAACCAGCGGGACCCTAGCTCGACCGTCAGCCCTGCCCGCTGAATCGCACCTACGGTGTGTTCCAGAGTCCGCGGGCCGCTCCACTCAACGTTGTCGAACATGGCCGGGTGCGTTCTCCGGCACGCAATCGCATAGAAGCCTCCATCGTCGGTAGGTCCAAGCGCGACATCGGCTTCGGAGGCAAGCAACCGCTGCAGATGCCCGAGGGGAAGCGTGGGCGCGTCGGTACCCACGATAATGGCTTTCGGGTGCCCTTGTCGAAGGGCTTGGTCCAGGGCGTGAAGCATTTTTAATTGCAACCCGCCCTCTGATTGCAGCTGTTGTGCAACTCCCGCGGCGGCCCATGCATCCGTAGGAATGTCGGTGTGGAGCTCGAGGCCGGCGCCGGTAAATGATTGCAGGCGATGGATCATGTCCCAGACGAACGCTTCGTGCAGTGCGGCCGCCTCGGCCGGGGAGAGCGGCGGTTGCAGACGGGTCTTCACTCGTCCGGGAATCGCGGCTTTGGCAAACAGGATAATGACGGGCTGCAATGGAAGATTGTAAACTATTCAGTATGGAGCAGACGATGAGACAAACTATTTCAGGGCTTTTTGGAGCCGGCGTGCTGGCACTGGCGCTGGTCGCGAACCCGGTGGTGAGCAAAGCCGCCGATGGAGATGCGGACAAAGGGAAAGAAGTTTTCGACCAATGCGGCGTCTGTCACAACGCGGATTCCGACGAAAAAAAGATGGGACCGGGTCTGAAAGGTTTGTTTAAAAAGGACAAGTTGAAAAACGGCAAGAAGCCGACTGAGGCCAACGTGAAAGCGATCATCAATGCCGGTGGAAACGGCATGCCCGCGTATGCCGATATGCTGGCCGATGATGAAAGAGCTAACCTGATCGCCTACTTGAAGACCCTTTAGTATTTCTCGGGCCGCCGCCGCTCCGGCCGAGGCCCGATCCCTTATTTACGCAGCGAAGGTTGACTCGTTCTCGACTTGGAAGCTACAGTAGAGAGGTAGCTTCTTCCTGCCAAGCCGTCCCCATCGTCTAGTGGCCTAGGACATCGCCCTTTCACGGCGGTAACGCGGGTTCGAAACCCGCTGGGGACGCCAACCTTGTTTCCCTTACCCTTGCAGTAGTTTGAAGGCATGGACAAAGTAAATCTGGACCAGAAGTTCGCACTCTTTCCCAATATTTTCAACCCAGGATCGTAGGCGAGCTAAAGGGGCATCACGTCCAGTTGGTGAAGGTGATGGGGCCGTTCATCCGGCATCATCACGACCATGACGACGAACTGTTCCTGGTGATCCATGGCAGCCTGCGCATCGAATTCCGGGATCGGGACGTATGGGTGGAAGAAGGCGAGTTCCTCATTGTGGCTCGCGGTGTGGAGCATCGCCCGTTGCCGATGAAGAGACGCACATCATGCTGTTCGAACGGGCAGGCACGCTAAACACGGGCAATGAGGACGGGGAGATGACGTCGAAGGTGTTGGAGCGGATTTGACAAGAAAATGGCGCCGGCCTTGGACTCAAGACCGGCGCCCCAGAATTACGAAAGTACGATCAAAACTACCATCTCACTTGCAAAGTCAAATTCATTAACGCCTGTCCACCGATCGAAGCCG
>JANXXV010000242.1 GCA_025350445.1 Bryobacteraceae bacterium
CGTCCAGTCAACTACATAGACGCCCTCGGTTGTGGGTTCAGGCCGAAGCGCCACTGTCTCCGCAATACCGGTTGGTCCCATGATTCTGGCTTCAACGCGCGCGTCGGTAGACGGCAAATAAGCCTTGTCGCGGACTTCTGCGCGCAAATGAATTTTCGTTTCGTCTGAAAACACTGACTTAGGTGTGGACGCGATCACGTGGCCATAGGTTCCGGACACCAGCCAGCGGAGCATCTGCTGCCAAAATGTTTCATGCGATGTATCGCCCAAAGGTTGAGCCATTTGCCAGCGCCAACTGCCAGCTGTGGCAAATAACGCCGCGCGGCCCCGGCCATAATTCTGTGTCACCAGCAGCGGTAGCTTACCGCGGCCGCCAGGAGACATTTCGGCCAGCACCACCGCCCCAGGTTTCGGCTTCCCGACCTCCTGGAAATTTGCCAGATACGGCAACTTCTTCCAGCGCTCCACATTGCGGTCCGGATTGTCTTCGATACGGCAGAGCAGGCTGTCACGGCCGGCGCCCGTCAACTCCACATTGGCCGGATCGCGATGGAATGTGTCTTTCTTCTCCGGCAGCACGGTCGGCAATAAATCGGCCAGCGGCGACTTACCCACGCCTCCTTCCGATAGCGCGAAACGGCCGCCAAGAAAGAGCACGCCGCCGCCGCGCCGGTCGACAAACTGGCGGATCAGCTCCTGCTGCGTGGCGGTGAAGTAGTTCGCCTCCACGCTTCCGATGATTAACCCCTGGTAACCGAACAGTTCTTCCACCTTAGCCGGGAATCCGTCCACGTTCTCATTGGCCGATCCGCCCTGCCGATAAATCTTGTTCTGGGTGGTGCGCAGCATGGTAGACATCAACAGACTGCGATCATTCTCGATGGCGCGGCGAATGAACTTAAACTCCCACCGCGGCTCGCCTTCAATATAAAGGACGCGCGGTTTCGCGCTTTCCACCGCAATCAGACGGTTGACCGCATTGTTATTAAGATTCTCTTCGCCATCCAGCGGATCTATTGAAACCCGCACGTTGCGGGCTCCGGCCGAGCCCGCATTAAAGGCGAGCGATTCGGTTTGCTCGGTGCCATCGGCTTTTAGAGTAACTTCCTGAGTCGCCAGCGTTTTTGCGCCGTCCTTAACGGTGATCCGAGCCTTGCGGCCAGCGTATCCGTTCTGGTGGAAGGTGACGGTGGCGCTGACTCTGGAATCGGCCAAAGTGCGCACGGGTAAATCCGCGCCGGCGATTTCTATATCGCGCGCCAGTTTCTCGCGCCCGAAGCCAACTGTGTGGACGGGGATCCGCTGGCGGCGGATTTCATTGATCGTCGCAAGATCTATCCCGCCCGCGTTGTCGGACCCGTCGCTAAGCAGCACCACCGCGCCAACCGGAAGGCTGGAGGCCTCCCCGGCCACTTGTTTCAGGTTTTCGCCGAGGTTGGTGGAAGGCGAAGCGGCAGTCAACTGTTCAGGTTTTTCGATTCGTTCCAAAGCAGCGCCGGCACGATACAAACGGACCTGAAACTTCTTTTCCAGATTCTTCAGCACCCCGCTGTTCAACGCCTGCACTACCTGATCGCGCCGGGTGCCGCCCGCCTCCTGAAAGCCCATGCTCCTGGAATCGTCCACCACCACGGCAACGATATTCTGCTGTGGGCGCAGCGTGGCGACGCTAAGCGCGGGGTGCCAGAGGATGAACAGCAACACTGTCACCAGAAGCGTTTGCAGTATCCAGATTCCGGCGGACCGTATTCCGCTCAGCGCGTCCGTGGGCTGCCGGCGTGCTTTCCAAAACGGGTAGGCGAGCGCAGCGGCCGCCAGCACCAGACAGACTCCAAGCGTCCAAAGAGGCCAACCGGCCAGAAACACGAATTGGCCTTTGGCGAATAGCGAGGCGGGGTATTTGAAAAGGAGTTCAAACATCGATTTATGGTTTGGGCCGGGAAAGTCTCAGTGGGTCATTGAATAGATAATGTAGTTGATGCCGACCCGGTAGCCGAGCGACGTGTACTTTTCCGGATACCGCGGGTTGTCGGCATGCTCCCAGGAGTCTCCCAAATCCATGTTGTGGCAGATGGCTACCATCACGCGCCCCTTATCGTCCATGATGGCACGCCAGCGGGGCACGATACCACCATAC
>JANXXV010000245.1 GCA_025350445.1 Bryobacteraceae bacterium
GGTTCACCAACCCAACCGTAGACCCGGCGAATCTGGCCCACACCTGGCCGGCACTCTTCTTCACTCGCTGGATCACGCACTACTGTGCGCCGGCGTTCGTGTTTCTGGCAGGAGCCGGCGCGTATCTCCACGGTTCGCGCCGCCGCACCAAGCGTGAGATGTCCCGCTTCCTGTTCACGCGCGGACACTGGCTGGTATTCCTGGAACTCACCGTGGTCCGGTCTGGGCTGCTATTTCAGCCTCGATCACCACTAAATCGGCGATGCGCAAGTCATCTGGGCCATTGGATGGTGCATGGTCGCTCTCTCGGCGCCGGTTTATCTGCCCACACGATACGTGACGGCAATCGGCGTAACGATCATCGCTTTGCACAACACCATGGACGGCATCGCCGCAAAGATTCTGGGCGAATGGTCTGCGCTCTGGATGTTCATTCATGAACGAGGCCCCCTCACCGCGGCTCCGGGCTACGTTCTTTACCTCGCCTACCCGGTGTTGTCGTGGATCGGCGTGATGGCCGGCGGCTATGGCTTCGGCGCGCTGCTAACGCTCGAAGCCCGTCTACAGCGCAAGCTCTTCCTCACCATTGGACAGGCCATGGTGGCGGCGCTCCTCCTTCTCCGCTTCACAAACCTCTACGGCGACATGGCGAAATGGACCACGCAGCCGGGTGGCCTCTTCACCTTCATGTCGTTCCTGAACGTAACCAAGTATCCGCCGCCATTGCTCTAGATATTGATGACCTTGGTCCCAGCTATCTTTTTCCTGCGCATTTGGAAAAAGGAGCACGGCGCGCTGGCCCAACCGTTCATCACCTTCGGCCGCGTCCCGCTCTTCTACTACCTGCTGCACCTGTTCCTGCTGCACGCCATGGCCGCTTCGTACTCGTACGTGATGTTCAGCACGGCAGGGTGGCTCTTCTCCATTCCATTCGCAACAGATGCTATGGGCGGGCCCCCGCCAAATGGCTACGGCGTAGACCTCCCGATGGTCTACGTCTTCTGGATTACCGCGGTAATAATCCTGTACCCGCTCTGCAAATGGTTCGCCGAATACAAGCGAACCCACAATCAAACCTGGCTGTCCTACGTCTAACGCAGCAGCCCCCGTACCCGGAACCACTCCGCCAGCCGTCCGCTCCAACTCGACAGCGTCGGGTCCAGCGGCGCCAGTCCCACGCCGTGCTTGCCCTGTTCATAGATGTGCATCTCAGCGGGCACCTTTGCCCGTCTCAACGCCAGATAGAACAGCACGCTGTTCTCGGCAGGCACGCCGGTATCACCGTCGGTATGAAACAGAAACGTAGGTGGCGTTTCGGCAGTAACCTGCTTCTCGTTCGACAGCAACTCCACCAGTTTGGGATCGGGATTGTCCCCCAGCAGATTTCGCCGCGACCCGGTATGCACGAAATCGGTGAAGCTGATCACCGGATAACTAAGGACCATGAAATCCGGCCGTGAACTCATCCGGTCCACCGCGTCCTTGGCGCCGGCATCCCCGGCGTCAAAATGCGTGCCCGTAGTAGACGCCAGATGTCCGCCAGCCGAGAAGCCCCACACACCGATGTGGTCCGGTTTGACATGTATCTCCGCCGCCCGCGCCCGCACCATGCGGATGGCCCGCTGCGCATCCTGTAATTCAATCGGATGATGGTAGCGGGGACCAAGCCGGTACTTCAGCACGAATGCCGAGATCCCCAGGTTGTTCAACCAGTCGGCGATCTGCTTCCCCTCATGATCCATCGCCAGCGCACCATAGCCGCCGCCCGGACAAACGATTACGGCGGTCCCCACGGCCTTCGCCGGATTCGCCGGATACGATGTCAGCGACGGCTTGTCCTTCTCGTCGTCACCCAGCGCCCCGGGCGCGCCCTGCGGCCACAGCAGCTCAGTAGAGGGCTGGGCAAACGCGGCAATCGAGGCTGCAAACAAAACCATCGCAATGTGTTTCATAGAACCGCGGACTCCTCAATCGTCAATTCGCCTTTGTCGGCATCCAGCGTAGCCATCACGCCCAGCGGCAGGGTCAACTGGTCGTCCGTATGGCCGATCGTCAATCCCGAAAGAACCGGCGCCTTCAACTCCCCCAGGATGTTGTCCACCACTTCGCCGAGCGAAAACGTAGCGTCGAACGATGGCTTGTAGTCGCTCCGCTTGCAGTCCTCGCATTCGCCGAAGATGATGCCCGCCGCGCTCTTCAGCTTACCCGACAGCCGAAGCTGCGTCAGCATGCGGTCGATGCTATACGGCTGCTCGCCCACATCTTCAATGAATAGGATCTTTCCGCCGGTATCGATCTCATACGGCGTGCCCATCAGCGATGCGATCAACGACAGGTTGCCGCCAATCAATGGACCGCGCGCCTTCCCGGGCCGTACCGTCCGTAGCGTGTGCAACGGCCGCAACGGATCGCTAAGCGGGGGATTGGTTATAGATCCTATGGGCTTGGGGTCAAACATAGCTTTCCGGAAATGTTCCTGCGTGTACCCGGTGAATTTCGACAGCGCGACCGGCCCGTGGAACGTTACTAATCCAGTCTTCTGATGGATGGCCAGATGCATCGCCGTGATGTCGCTGAAACCCAGGAAGATCTTCGGGTTCCGGCGAATCAGGTCGTAGTCGATATCGTCCAGCAGTTGCCCCGATCCGTACCCGCCGCGAATGGTGAACACCGCCTTCACTTCCGGATCGCGGAACATGTCGTGCAAGTCCGAAACCCGCTGCGCGATAGTGCCACCCACATAGCCCGTCTGCTTGCGCACATTCCGGCCCATCTTCATCTTCAAGCCGAAGTACTCGATCGTCCGCGCGGCAGCCGCGATGCGGTCCGGATCGCTGACGAACGTGGACGGCGTGATCAAGCCCACCGTATCCCCAGGCTTCAACACTTCCGGCTTCAGCAGCGTCTTGGAGGAGGATGCCTGCGGGGCCAGCAACGCCGTGGCCATCAGGTTTCGTCGGGTCATTATTCAGCTTACTCCGGGTTCATCCTGATCACATCCGCGCTGCGCTTTTCCGGCGTTACCGTAAGGCGTTCCAGCTTCCCGGCCTTGAAGACTCCTTCCACAGTGGTGTTCAGCGGCGCATGCAGTCTGAACTCCACATCCCAATCCTTCGGCCACGAAGGGAACAGCACGATCTTCGTTCCGTCTGTCTGCATCAACATCGTCTGCAAGGCCATGGACGCCACGCTACCGTGATCCTGGTCCGGGGTCCAGTCGTAATTCGGCCCCCAGAACGCCGGGAACCGGCTGCCTGTCGTAGGCACCGAGAAGTTCTCGATGGTAAGCCTCTTGGCGCTATTCGTCAAACCGAGAAAGGCTGCCTGAATGGCGTCCTGTGTCCATCCTCCGGTCTTCTTAAACCGCCGGGCTTCAAACGTGGCGCGTCCCACTTCGAGATCGGGCTTGTTGACTCCGTAGAGACGGTACGGGAATACCGCGTACAACTCCGGGTTCTCGGAATTTCTGATCTCGCCAAAAACCTGGTCCGCCGGTTGCAGCACGGACTTGCCGCTCACCTGCTTCACGGGCAGCGCCGGAACCTGCTGTTGCATTCTCTTGGCCATATTGGCTGTGGCTCTATTCAACGGCAGCTTCTGAATGAGCAACTCGTTTAGCACAGACCGGAGCCCTGCAATTTCCGGCAATGGATTTAGTGCCTCGTGCCAGGTTTCCAGAGACTGTGCGGGATTGAAGCGAATCTTGCCGTCCGGTCCTCGCTCGTAGTGCTTGTCATAGAAGGTGATTACCGATTCCGCAATAGGGAGGACAGCGTCGTGGAGGAACCGTTTGTCCTGCGTGTGCTGGTAGTATTCCAGCAGTATCGATGCCAGTTCCAGCCCACCCGAGAAGTAGTTTCGGATGTACGGATTCTCTACGTACGACAGTGGCCGGCCATCCCGCTTCAGCCCGTAATTACTATTGGCGTAGGCGCCGAAGAAGTACATCGTCTCCGGAAAGAAGAGCCCGTCATGGTGGAAGTAGAGGCGCGTCCGCCGCTCTGCCAGCATCCGGTTTGAGGTGTACATCCGGAAGAACGGTTCCATTAGATCGTAATCGCCCGCTGCCAGCATCGGCCAGTAGATCAGGCGCGTATTCTGGAACCAATAGGGTCCACCCCAGCGGCGGTAGTCGGCATCGTAGGAATTGTCCTTCTCCTTCGCGTCAACTGTGAATATCGATCCATTGAACTTGATGGGCTGCGCGCCGCGTCCGCCGCAGGCATTGAGGAACCGTTGCAACGCATAGCCGGAGCTCACTGTCTTCTGGTCCGTACCTCCACTGACCCGGACCCAACTGCGGTTCCAGAAGTCCTGCCACCATTTCTCATGAGCGGCACGCCGTTCCCCGGTCTTCATTGCGTCCACACGCGCGATCAGCCGGCCCAATTCCTGCAGCCACTGGTCAATCGGGTCGGCGGTCATTGTCAAGGCGTAGATGGAGACGCTCTGTTGCTTCCGCGGTGCCGTGCTGCGCAGCGTCGTCTGGTTGATCTTGGTGAAGCCGGAGCCTTCCATCGCCGCGCCGAATGTGCGGTGCAGCAGTGGATCGCCGTAGGCCGGCGCGGCCTCCAGCATACCCTGCAGTTTCAGGATCGCAGGCCACGACGAACGCGTATTGCGGTGATACCAGACTACGCGGTCCTCGGCGTCTTGCTGGATTGTATCTCCGTCGGCGAGGACCGGGTCCGGGCTTTGATCGAGGCCATAGGCGCTGGATAACTCCTGCCCTTCGAGGCGGCGCTGCTGGTCGCGCCAGCGCTCATAGATCACCTGCATTTCTGTATTCTGCGCGGCATCGCTTTCCACTCGGATCACCGGTTGATTGGCGTCCACCCAAATGCGCAGCTTCATCTCCGCGCCGGGCTTTCCTCCGGCGATCAGGATCTCCCCGGTACTCAGCTTCAGAGTCTGCCGGAAAGGCTGCCCCACGCCGAAGGGATTCGGGGAGAAGCGGACACGCACACGTCCGAGTTTCAGCAGCCGCGCCGATTCACTCCAGGCGTCGGTTTTGCCGATGTAGAAAACCAGATCGCCGCCTTCTTCTACCCAAACGTTCAAGCCGATGTCGCCGTTTCCGAGCGGCATGGATCCGGACGAATCCTTGCTGGGCGAATTCCAGACGGCGTTGTATTGGTCTACTGCATTCTCCGCCGTACATGGTAACGCGAACACGAGAATGGCGGCGACAACGTGCAATGCCTTAGAAGTCAAATTATCCTTTTGAACAATGATAATAGCAAGCGATTCCAGCACTACAAGGAGCATGCATGCAACAACTCATTTACGCCATGCAATTCAAGGGACACGCCTCGCCGTCGGAAACTACGCCCGGGGCGATGAACGTTTCGGCCAAGGCTGCCAGTTGCAGCATCACCACGGTGCTGAACAAAGGTGGACTTACCGGCGGCTTCGACCCGGTCGCCGTTACCAACGCTGTATTTGAATCGGAGGTGAAGCTGCTGACGGGGGGCACGTTCACCGAACGCGGTACCATCGCCTTCGGCGACGCCGGACACAGCCTGAACTTCGTCAGCGTTGGCGAGGGTTGGATGGGACAAAGTCCCGATCCGGCGCTGAAACAAGGAACCGTTACCTGGACAGTAGCGGGCGGGCAAGGACAGTTCGAAGGCGCAGTGGGCACTATTACCTCAAACTTCACAGTCAGTGAAGCCGGCGAGGTGAACGACTACCACCTCGGCATTATCTACCTAAGGTAGGTGAGGGTTTTCCATGCCCCCAAATAGGGGTGGCGTATGAGAGCTAGTTCTGGTACTATTCCAGTGAACCCGGTCCTGAAGGGAATTCGGTTCCAGACCGATGGACTTTCAACGGGTAATTCACAGTGCCGGGAGCCGTAAGGGCCCAGGCGGGGGATTGCCTTATGAGCACGTCGCAGGTTGGAAGGGTATTGATGATTGTTGGATTGCTCGCGGTTAGTTTGATGCAGACGCCGGCTTCTTTCGCGTTTACCTCGAACCGCGTGCCACACTGGAGCGACGGTTGTGTGCGTAAGCAGTCGCAAAAGGAGACGGCGAAGGTGCAGCGGAAACGGGAAAGAATTGCCCTCGCCAATGCTCAGGGTAGGGAAGTTCCGGTAGCCTTTAAAGGGTACGGGCGCTAGATTTTAACCGCGTTAGCGGACCAATCCGTGACGTTGCCTCGTCGCAAATAACACCAGTCCTTAATCCTTTCTATTGACATAAGTACGTTATGTCATAGAATTGAATTAAAGTATTTTCCAAGGACACCGAGCCGTGACCTTCTTCGGAAGTGTTAAGGAGAGTTATGCCTGGCCGCGAAGTGCAAATAGAACCTCTGGGACACGTATTGGAAAGCGACATTGCTCGCGCCAAATCCGAGTTTGGACACATCGCGGACACCATCCGGACGCGTTACTCGGACGAAGATCAGGTGATCTTGCGGGTGCAACAGGTGCAAGCCGCGCTGCAGCGTCTGGAATGGGCGTTGGAGCGGGCACAGGAGACTCCGGGCAGTTGGTTTAACCGCGCCGAGTAGGTCCGATACTTTGCCGCCACGTCTTCAGTTACAATAGCTTCGGTTCCTTCCGGAGAAGATCATTGCGCATTATCAGACTTACGCTCTTTTCAATAATGGCTGCGGCTGCCGTCGCCCAGCAACTGCCTGTACTGGAACAGACTCTCGACAACGGGATGCGAATCCTGTTGCTTCCGAGAAAGGGATCGGCCAATATCGCGGCCGGTTGGGTGGCGCGGGTCGGATCGGTGAATGAACGGCCCGGCATCACCGGCATTTCCCACTTGTTCGAGCACATGATGTTCAAAGGAACTAATACCATCGGCACGCGCAATGCCGGCGAAGACGCAAAACTGAATCTGGAACTCGACAAGTTGAAAGGCGAATTGCGGAAGGAAGAGGCGGAATTGGCGCGGCGGCTGCGGCTGGGTGAAATTACCGACGTCAAAGACCCGAAAGTGCGGAGTGCGCGCCATCAGGAGCTTCTGGGGCAGTTTGAAATTCTGATCAAGCGGCAGTCTGAGCTGATCGTCAGGAATGAATTCGACCGGCTCTATACCGGCCAAGGCGCCTCCGGCATGAACGCCGGAACCAGCGAAGATTACACGGTCTATTTCATCAATTTGCCGACGAATCGATTGGAATTGTGGTTCTGGATGGAATCAGACCGGCTGGTGAATCCGGTGTTTCGGGAGTTTTACACAGAGCGTGACGTGGTGATGGAAGAGCGCCGCATGCGCACCGACAGCACGCCGACCGGACGGTATCTGGAACAATTCGACGCGTTGTTCTGGAAGTCGTCTCCCTACGGATGGCCGGTGGTAGGTTGGCCGACCGATATCGACGCGATCAGCCGGGAAGAGGCCAATGCGTATTTTGGAACCTACTACGCGCCGAACAACCTGACAGCGACTCTGGTGGGCGATTTCGATCCCGGGGTGGCGATGGAATTGGCGAAGAAGTATTTTGGCCGATTGAAACGAGGTACAGTTCCGCCGCCGGATGTGGTTACTACGGAGACACCGCAAATGGGCGAACAGCGAATGTCGGCGTCGGCGGAAACCACGCCGGAAGCGGTGATTCGTTTTCATTCCGTGGCTGATGGCCATGTGGATGAACCGGCACTGAATGTTTTGGCGTCGTTGATGAACGACCGGACGGGACGTTTGTTCAAATCACTGGTGCTGGAGCAGCAGGTGGCAAACACGGCGTTCGCGCGGCAGGACAGCCGTAAATACGAAGGCTTTGTGGAATTTCGAGGCACGGCGAAACCGGGGAAGACGCCCGAGGACGTGGAGAAGGCAATTTACAAAGAGCTGGAAAAATTGCAGACGGACCTGGTGCCGGATCGTGAGCTTGAAAAAGTGAAGAACAATCTGGCGGCGGCGAATTACAGGCAAAAGCAATCGGACTTCAACCTGCTGCTCAACATTTTGATCAACGACGCCAGCCGCAGTTGGAAGTCTCTGAACACAGACCCTCCACTGCTGCAGGCGGTGACGGCGTCCGATATTCAGCGCGTGGCCAAGAAGTATTTGAATCCCGAGAACCGCAACGTTCTGATCCTCTATCGCAAGGGAGCCAATTAGTGAAACGCCTTCTCCTGTTCACTGCTGTAGCTGCTCTGTACGCTGCCGAGATTCCCAAGCATCCCCAGGAACTGAAGTACCCGGCGCTGAAATACGATCCCCCGCGCGCGGTCGATTTCCGGCACGGGCTGGCCACCGGCGGGACCGCGTACATGGTGGAGGATCACGAACTGCCGCTGGTGAACATCAGCGTGCTGGTGCGCACCGGACGATATCTGGAGCCGGCCGATAAAGCAGGGCTCACATCCCTGGTTGGATCCCAGATGCGCGCCGGTGGCACAAAATCGAAACCACCGGCTGTCTTCGATGAGGAGGCGGCGTTTCTGGCTGCGCAAATTAGCGCCGGCGTTGGCGACACCGAAGCGCAGGCGCAGGTGAACTGCCTGGCGCGGACTATAGATTCCTGTTTGGCATTGTTTTTTGACATGCTTCAGAATCCGGGATTCGCGGAAGACCGCCTTAAGCTGGCCAAGAGCCAGGCGCTGCAAGGCATGCAGCGGCGGAACGACAATACGGCCGAGATCGAGGGGAGGGAATTCGCGCGCCTGATGCGCGGGCAATTCTTCACCACGGCGCCGTCGACGAAGGCCGGCATCGAATCCATCACCCGCGAAGATCTGGTTTCGTTCCATGAGAAGTACTTCTATCCAGCTAACTTCACGTTTGCGGTATCCGGCGATTTCAACACCAAAGACATGATGGTGAAACTGGACACGGCGATGGCTAACTGGCCGAACCGCCCAGCGCTGGTGACAGCGGTTCCGAAGCCATCCTTTACTCCGAAGCCCGGCGTGTACGTAGTGGACAAGAAGGACGTGAATCAAGGCCGGGTGCGCATGGGCCATCTTGGTACCACGCTGGACAATCCGGATCATCTGGCCATCGAAGCGATGAACGGAATCTTGGGGGGCGCCGGTTTTACGTCCAGAATCACGTCGCGTGTGCGGTCCGACGAAGGGCTTGCTTATTCCGCCGGATCGGCCTTCCATAGCGGCCGTTACTACGATGGCGTGTTTTCGGCGGCGTTTCAATCGAAGAATCCGACGGTGGCGCAGGCCATCTCCATCGTGATCGAAGAGATCGATCGCATGAGGAAAGAGAAAGTGAAACCGGAAGAACTGGCGACGGAGATTAATTCTTCCACCGAGCAACTGTCGCGGCGGTTCGCGACCGCCCGGCAGAAAGCGGCGCAATTCGCCAACGACGATTACGAAAAATTGCCCGAGGATTATTGGCAGAAGTATCGCGATCGGCTGCGCGGGCTGACCGCCGGCGAAATTCAGAGAGTGGCGCAGAAGTATCTACAGCCCGACAAGCTGGTGATTCTGGCGGTTGGCAACGTGGACGCGATGGTGAAAGGCAATCCGGATAAGCCGCAATATCAGTTGAGCAAGTTCGGAAATACGGAGCGGATTCCGCTGCCGGATCCGTTCACGATGGTTTACCCGAAGCCGTAGCTTCCGAAGCCGCACCGCATGAACGTCCCAATTTCCTGGCGCCGGTGGAGCGTTGTGTTGATCCCCGGCCTGGCACTCTACTTTCTTCCAATGCCCGGGCTGAATCCAGGCCAGCGCCATTTGCTGGCTATCTTTCTGGCGGCCATTATCTCGCTGGTGGCGCAGCCCGTCCCGATGGGGGTTAGCGTACTTACGGCGATGACGCTGCTGGCGGTCACCGGAACGGTGGCTCCGGCGAAGGTTCTTTCGGGCTTCAGCAACCAAACCACCTGGCTGATTGTAAGTGCGTTCCTGTTTTCCCGCGCCGTTACGCTTACTGGAATTGGCATGCGTATCGCGTATCTGTTTGTGCAGCGCTTCGGCCGCAGTGCGCTTTCGCTGGCGTACTCCGTTGTCGCCGCGAATGTGGTTCTGGCGCCATTTGTACCGTCGGACACCGCCCGCGGCGGCGGTATTATCTTTCCCATCACACAGAGCCTGGCGCGAGCGCTTGGTTCAGAACCGGGCGTCACCGGGCGCTCCGGCGCATTTATCACGCTGGTGGGCTTTCACGGCAACTACATTGCGTCGGCGCTGTTTCTTACCAGCATGGCGGCCAATCCGCTGATTGCCGACTTTGCGGCCAAGATTGCCCGCGTGGATCTGAGCTGGGGCCGTTGGGCTTTGGCGACGCTGGTGCCGGGACTTCTTTCGCTTACCATCGTGCCGTATTTGATCTTCCGGCTCCACCCGCCGGACAGAAGCGGCGTCTGCGCCGCGAACGAGCTGGCGTCGCGGGAGCTGGACGCGATGGGCCGCTTGAGCCGCAACGAGCGGTGGCTGGTGCTGGTTCTGCTGGCCGTAATGACGGGCTGGATATTGTCACCCTGGCACGGTATTCCGAACGCGTTTGTGGCGCTCGCCGGCATCTGCGTGCTGCTGGTGATGAATGTTTTGACTTGGGCGGATCTGCTTGCGGAGAGAGGCGCCTGGGATGTGCTGATGTGGTTTGCGCCGCTGTTGATGATGTCCGATGTGCTGAATGAATCGGGGACAATCAAGGTCATTTCCAGCGCCGCTTTCGCCGGATTGATCGGCTGGCCGTGGCCGGCTGCACTGTCCGCGCTGGTGCTGATGTATCTTTATGTACACTACGCATTCGCCAGTATGACGGCGCATGTGACCGCGCTGTATCCCGGATTCCTCGCCGCGGCCGTGGCTTCGGGCGCGCCGCCAATGCATGCGGCGCTGGCACTGGCCGTGTTCTCAAATCTGGATGCGGGACTTACGCACTACGGGACAGGATCGGCCCCAATCTTCTTTGGGGCACGATATGTTTCGCAGGCAGCGTGGTGGAAGTTGGGGTTTCAAATCTCGCTGGTGAATGTGGTGATCTGGTTGGGAGTGGGTAGCCTGTGGTGGAGACTGATTTCATAATGCAGCGCAATCCGATTATCTTGATCGTCTCGCTGGGTGTGCCGGCCTTGGCACAGACGCCGAGCGCGCTCGACGCTCCGGGCAGAGGCGCTACGGACACGCGCCCGCGACTCTAAAGTCTGTCGCTGCCCGGAACCAAGCACCACAGGCCGCGCCACTCGCATCGCCGGTGCCCTCCGTTGTAGATGCGACGCCAGCGTTATGGTCGTTACTAATTAGGCCGCACTAGGAGTCTGTCGGAGATAGAATTTCTCGAACGTAGAATCAATAACTTACGAACGTTGCATGGTCTGTAAGTGATTGATTCTTGGTCGAAAACAGCTTCATTCCGACAGACTCCTAGTGTCCTGTCCCCAGTAAGAGTTGACGACGGGAGCAAGAGCGCTCCCCCGAGGGGTCGGGCGCAGACAAGGTGTCTGCCCCACCTTGCGCAAGGTAGCATGTTGTAGAGAATTAGCCGGGACAGCACACTACACCAGGAGGGCGTCCGTCGCTTTTGCTGCATTTGCCTCACGAATCGCCTGCCTGTGGCATTGACAAGTAGTATACTGAGGAACGCCGCGACTGACGTCTCCGAAGAATATATATGGCTCTCATATCCAAGTTGTTCAAGGGTGATCCGATTTTCGAGCGATGTCTCGTCAACGATGGTGGACACATTACTCCGGGGTCCAAGGGCTTCCACGTGGCCAAAATTCAGGATGCGTTGATGAAACTGGATGGAGTGTTTCCGTCGAGGGCCGAACGCGACGTCGCATTCTACGGTCCTACCACCGCCAAGGCCGTGCTGTCGTACAAGACGAAGCGGCGGATCATCAACACCAGCTACCAACATGCGCCGGACAACATCGTCGGCAAGATGACGATCAAAGCCATGGATGCCGAGATGGCTGTCTATGAGAGCCGGCAGCGTTTAGTGAACCAGGAGAGTGACGACTAATGATCCAAGACGTCGTCATCGAATTGCGCGGGGACGTTCCCCTGGGACGAAACGAGGGCTCGCTGATATTGAATTTGGCCCGGTATCAGAGGAACCAGGTAGTTTCGAAGGTCAAAAGGAATCTGACGGTCATGCCGCGGGGAGTGGCGGATTCGACGGACGATGACGCCACTGCCGATTCCATCGGCAACGAAATCGCCAAACTCAAGGGAGCCGGAGACGTTTTCGGCGCGGTCTGCGTGGCTGGCTACAGCCATGGTTCGATTGTTGCCCTCTGTTTGGGCGTGAAGCTTAAGTCGCTGGAAGTGCCCGTCCGTTACTTGGGAATTGCGGATCTCCCGCTATTTCCGTTCGGCCTCAATCCCAAGCCGGGATCCTTCCCGGACAACATG
>JANXXV010000288.1 GCA_025350445.1 Bryobacteraceae bacterium
CGCCCTTGGCCGCGATCCGAACGCGGAAGAACGCCGGATCGCCCAGGATTTGTTGAAGTCCGGAACGGCGGGTCTGGAAGATTTGCTATGGGCGATTGTCCTGTCGCCGGAGTTCCAATACATATCATGAGCATCGAACAAGAACTTTTTGCCCCTCTCAATCGGCGCGATTTCATGCGCGCCAGCGCCGGTGCCGCACTGGCTGCGTTGGCGGGCTCCGAGCCGCGTCAACTATCGGCCGCGTCACTTCCCGCGAAGGCCGATATCTTCATCCTGCTGTGGATGGCGGGCGGCATGGCGCAGACCGAGACGTTCGACCCGAAGAAGAAGACTGCGTTCGAGCCCGGCATGCGCGGCGCGGAAGTGCTTAGCACCTTCGATCCGATCGACACCGTGGTCGACAACATAAAAATCTCGGAAGGCCTGGAGAAGATCGCTAAAGTGATGGACCGCGGCTCGCTCATCCGGACCCATCGAGTCGGCGATCTGGGCCAAATTCTGCACACCAAGCATCAATACCACTGGCACACCGGATACGCCCCGCCTCAGCCGCTGCTGGTTCCGCACATGGGCGCGTTTCTCGCCCGCACGCTCGGGGCGCGGCATCCGGACGTTCCGGCGTTCCTCAACATTGGACAGAATCTGGAATTGGGCGCGGAGAGCGACGCGGTGAAGGCCTTTCACACTGCCGGGTTTCTTGGCGCGGAATACGGGCCGTTTCTGATTGACGACCCGAACGACGCCACGGCGCGCGTCCGTCCTCCGGCCGGGTTCACCGAAGCGCGCTTTCACAGCCGTTACGAAGCCTACCGGAAATTGCAGGCCAATAATCCGGTGTTGCGGCACGGCAGCGGTTTTCAACAGGAGTCGCTACTGCGATCCGTGGAAGGGGCTCACCGTCTGCTCAGTTCGCCCGCGGCCAAGGCATTTGACTTGGGCCTGGAGCCGAAAAAAAGCTTCGATATTTACAATACCGGCAAGTTCGGCTTGGGCTGCCTGCTGGCTCGACGTCTGGCCGAAGCTGGGGCGCGCTTCATTGAGGTCTCGTCCGAGTACATTCCATTCCGCTTCTGGGACACGCACGAAAACGGCCACACTCGCGCGATGGGAATGAAACAGTCCATTGACGGGCCGGTGTCCCAACTAATTCTCGACCTGGAAGAGCGTGGCATGTTGAACCGGACGCTCATCGTTCTTGCCAGCGAGTTCGGCCGCGACATTGTCATGGAGGGCAAGCCGGGGAAAGACGTGCTGAAATCGGATACGCAGCCCGACATCATGACGCAGCCGAAGCATTACGGCATGCATCGCCACTTCACGGAAGCCGGCAGTGTGCTGCTGTTCGGCGGCGGCATCAAGAAAGGATTCCTCTACGGCAAAACGGCGGACGAGCGGCCGTGCAAAGTGATTGAGAACCCCGTCACCATTGAAGATCTGCACGCTACCATTTACCGTTCCATGGGAATTCCGGCGGACCTTTCCTACGAGGTGGAGAAACGTCCGTTCTACGTTACAAAAGACGGGAAAGGAAAAGCGGTGATGGATCTGTTCGCCTGAGGCAACCATTGCAACCACTCCCTCACGCGCGTGGCTCGGACTGCGGTGACCGAGCCACGCGCGCCGGCAAGTGGTTGCCGGATCGCCGGCAGTTTCTTGCTGGACTCGCCGCTTCGCCGCTAGCCGCGCAGCCAGGCCTCCGGAAACCGAATATCGTATTCATTCTCGCGGACGATCTTGGCTACGGCGACCTGGGCTGTTACGGACAGAAGCTGATCCAGACGCCGAACCTGGACCGTCTGGCTTCGGAGGGGATTCGTTTCACGTCCGCGTATTCCGGCAGCACGGTCTGTGCGCCTTCGCGATGCGCCCTGATGACCGGCAAGCATACCGGGCACGGCCGCATTCGGGGCAACAATCGAGCCGACCTGTTGCCCGAAGACGTCACCGTTGCCAAGCTGCTGAAGACGGCCGGATATCGCACAGGCATCTTCGGAAAGTGGGGCCTGGGCACCGCCGGCAATTCCGGCGTTCCCAATCGCCAGGGCTTCGACGAATGGTTCGGGTATCTCGATCAGCGCCACGC
>JANXXV010000296.1 GCA_025350445.1 Bryobacteraceae bacterium
AGGCTTCGAAGCCCAATGTGGGCGTCCTTATTTTTGTTGGTTCCTGCACTAGCTCAGGAACCGGTTGCAGAGCACAAAGACATGAAAATGCCCGGCATGCAGATGAACGCGGCCGGAATGTATCTGATGAACATGGCCTCGGGCACGAGCGTGAATCCACAATCGTGGCCGATGCCGATGTTGATGCCGCGTGTGGGCGGCTGGAACCTGATGGTGATGGGACAAGCCTTTCTGGTGGATACACAGCAATCGGGACCGAGGGGAGGCGACAAGTTCTATTCGGCGAACTGGTTCATGGGGTCGGCGGAACATTCTTTGGGACGGGGCAGTATTCTATTTCAGGCCATGCTCAGCCTGGACCCAGCCACGGTGACGAACCGGCGCTATCCTCTTCTATTTCAGACAGGCGAGACAGCTTACGGAAAACCACTGGTGGATGGGCAGCACCCGCACGATTTCCTGATGAGTATCGGAATGCACTATGCGCGCCCGTTGAGCGGGAACACGATGCTGCAACTTTATTACGCACCGGTAGGCGACCCGGCTTTGGGACCGGTGGCTTTCCCCCATCGCGCGTCTGCTTTCGAGTTGCCGCAAGCCACGTTGAGCCACCACTGGCAGGATTCCACGCATATCGCCAACAACGTGGCCACGGTGGCGCTGAAATACAAATGGCTGCGGTTGGAAACCAGCAGTTTTTACGGTACCGAGCCCAATGAGAACCGTTGGAATATAGATTGGGGGCCGATGAATTCCTACTCCGGACGCATCTCCGTTTTCCCTTCGAAGAACTGGATGGCGCAATTTTCCGCCGGCCGGATCAGCCGCCCTGAAGGCGAGGCAGACGGCGATGTGGTGCGAACCACGGCATCGATTCATTACTCGCGGCCGTCCTCGAACGAAAGCGCCTGGTCGTCCAGCCTGATCTGGGGACGGAATCACAGCACGCTGACAAAACGAAATTTGAACTCGTATCTGGCGGAGACGCTTTATCCCTTGAGCAGCAAGAATTTCTTGACGGCGCGGGCGGAGCTTGTGGACAAGGACGAGCTATTTGCCAACAACCCGGACGTTGAGCACGAACTGGCGCACAGCGCGGGCAGCACTTTTCGCATTGGCGCCTACACTGCGGGCTACACGCGGGACATTGGCACGTTTAGGAACATCGAAACGGGGGTTGGGGCGAATATCACCGCGTATGCGGCGCCCGCCGCCATTCAACCGTATTACGGCAGGCACCCGTTAGGGATGAATGTCTATATGCGGTTTCGGATTAAACCTACGGAATAAGGAGATGATATGAAAGTTGTCACTTTTGGAACCTTGCTTTTGGCGGCGTCGGCCTGGGCCGCGCAGCAGCAGACATTTATCGGCGTCGTCACCGACACGATGTGCGGGAAGTCCCACGGAATGACGGCTGGTCAACCCGATGACAAGTGCGTGGCGGCGTGTGTGAAGGGCACCAGCAGCCAGTTTGCTCTCTTCGATGGGAAGCAGGTGTGGAAGCTGAGCGACCAGAAGCGGCCGGCGAACTTCGCCGCGCAGCGGGTGAAGGTTACCGGCACGTTGAACGAGAAGACGAAAACGATCAAGGTAGATTCGATGGAAGCCGAGCCGTAGGGTAGATCGGCGGATTTTGACGCCGGGAACCTGTTACGTCCGGGCGTGCGTGCAGTGTGCGCGCTCGATTGCCGCGCGCAGGACCACTGCCTGCTACCGCAATACCTGGCGCATTAGAAGCGCAAAGGCCGCTTCCGGCGGCGCCAATCGAACTAGAAACTCGGCGGACTTGGCCGCCGGAAGCGAGTCCGTTTTGCGCGAGTTCCTCAAAAGACCGGCAAATGGATGCGGATGTCGCTGTTGCTGATGGGTTCGGCGTTCGGGAAGACTTCGGAAAGGCTGGTTTGCACTGAGGCGAACCTGGAAACTTTGTGGCCGGAACCAGCAGCCCGGAGTCCTTGCGTTCCGGTGGAAGTGGCCTCTTACGGCCGGTTGGGATCGAGGGTTCCGTGAACCTAAACAACCACCGCCTAAAGGCGGTGGGGTTGACTGGCGACTGAAAGTCGCAGGGCGCGGCTAAAGCCTCGGCAAAGCGCGTCCCGGCGGGCGTAGTTGGTTTGCGGCGAAAGGCCGACTTTCAGGCGCGCTGCCACCAGAGCGACAGAAACGGGAAACCAACCCCTGACGCAGTTCGCCAATCCCCAGAGCCGACTCACTCAGAAGGACCGTGGCTGAAAGCAGCCCGCCTGAAAGGCGCGGGGATTAGACCCGGTAAATGGAACTACATCCGGCAGTTCACCATTCAGGTGATACCGCATTCCGTGACATCTGCTTGCAGACTAGAAAGTTATTCGATTTGGGTTGGCCACAACTGCCGGATGTAGGGTGAAACGCCCTCTGTTAAGGAATCCGCGCGATAGGTAGTCTAATCGGAAGCGCCCAATGGATTCTGCCAGGGCCCTGCGGGAAGCAATGCTGGTTGGAACGCTTCTTCGATTACCTGGTATTGGGAATTGATCGCCAGCAGGCGGCGCGCAGCTCCATTGAGTTTTTCGGATTCGAACAAGCAAGTTCGCGATCCTGCCCGCCCCTCTAAACGTAGGGTTTCATCCTGCTGACGAACTCGATAGACCATCTGTGCACCGTGATGGGCTTGAAGGGTGTCTAGGGGCCAATCGGACTCTGCAATTAGTCGAATGCTCCCTTCCTTCCCGATGACAATGGTCATGTTCGAGAGTTGATGGCCGGTGCGCATTGCCGTCTCGGCCGCTTCGAAGATATTAGCCGCGTTGTCTGTGAACCGTCCCACGTGATTCTTATCGTTCCGCGGGGAGATTGTAAGAGGGTGAAGTTTAATTTTCCGGGTCCTATACGACAGGTTGGCCGTTTGGGCCGATTGCCCATGGTGAACCGGCACATCCTCTATGTTGCAAATCCTTTTGCGGCTTAGGAATACTGCTTGGGCTTCCTTCGCTTGCCGGGACGCTATTCTTTGGCTTGGCAACGCTAGCCTCGCCGGCATCTGGTGGTTCGAGCAGCGCGGTGGACCTGATTGAACCTGGCTATGCGTGCCACCGGCGCGGTCCTCGGATTGATAGGGGCAGTGGGGGATGTTGTGGTTCGGGGTCTTGCCGTCGCTTCGGCGGCGGTGCTACCGGTTTCGTTGACTCTGCTTTACACTGGCCGCGGGCTACACGCGCAGGCAGGCTGGGCACGGGTTGTAGCGGGGTTGAATGCCGACTTGCCTGTTTTTGGTGGCGCTGCTAGCGGTGTTGTCTCTGGAGAGTCGAGGGTCGATGGCGTTGATGCCGACATCTGCTTGTTGCTACGGATTGTGGGCGCTGTGGCGGGGCTTCGCCTGAAGAGTGAGCGGCGCTGGATCAAGTGGCTTGCAGGGCTGCGTTCAGCCTGCATCGGCATGGTGGTCGCACCCGGAGAGGCGGGTCCGGGGGGCCATCGGCGTTAAGTTAAGCTTTCCGTGGCTCATCGCGGACCGCTCCCTGACGGTCACGGCTCTGTGACTGAATGATCCTGCTGAGCCGCCCGCCGTTAGTGTCCTGTCCCCCCGTAATAGTTGACGGCGGGCGCAAGAGCGCTCGCCGAGGGGTCGCGCGCAGACAAGGTGTCTGCCCCACCTTGCGCCCAGTAGCATGTTGTAAAGTATTAGCCGCGACAGCAAATTGGGAAGCGGTTTCCGGAATCGGCTTAGCACATGCCGGATGCGAATCCGGCACTGTAACTCATATGGGTCCCCGGGGGACTTGCGCTGACGCAGGCGCCTGCCAACAGCGACGGGATTGGACCGGGCGATGGATACTAAACGTTCAGCTTCGAGACATAATCGAAGCTCTCCCGCAAGGAATCCAGCGGATTGCCGGCGGTCTGGTCCTGCTCTACAAAATAGTGCTTCACGCCCGCTTTGGCGGCGGCCTTTAACACGGGAAGAATCTCGATCATCCCCTTCCCTACTTCCCGAAACGCGGTTCTGGGGATGTCTTCCTTATAGCGCTTCTCCGTACCTTCCACCACGTTCTTAAGGTGCATCAGGGGCACGCGGTTGCGGTACTGTTTCAGCACACTCACCGGGTCTCCGCCGCCCACTTTCACCCACATGATGTCCAGCTCCAGGCTCACCAGCTTAGGGTCGGCGGCTTTCATCAGCACATCGAGGAGAATACCGTCGCCGGACGGCTCGAATTCGAACGCGTGATTGTGATAGCAGAGGTGCAGCCCGGCCTTGCGCGCCAGATCTCCGGCCTTGTTCAGCGTATCGGCCAGCTTGCGCATGACGTCCGCGCCGCCACGATCGGCTGGAGCGATATAAGGGCACACCACGTATTCGAAGCCGTGACTCTTCGCTTTCTCCAGCGCGGAGGGAATCTTGTCCTGCTCCTTCATGAACAGCGGGGTGGGAAGATGCAGGCTGACGGGCTTGAGGGAGGTCTGTTTCAGGCTCGGCCAAATCAGGTCCATGTTATCGGCCGTGACTTCCACCTCGCGGTAGCCGATTTTTTCAATGGCGCGAAGCGTCTCCAGCGGCTCCTTCGGCAAGATGCCGCGGACGGTATAGAGTTGCGCGCCAATCACCTTTAAGGGGTGGGCATAGGAAAGTGCCGCGGACGAGGCGGCGAGAGCGAGAAAATCACGGCGTTGCATCCCCTCCATGCTATACCCGTTTTACATGTATTCAGGAACCGCGATACCCAGCACACCCAGCGTCCGCTCCAACTGCTGCCGGAAGTACTGCGTCATCCATAGCAGAAACACTTTCTTCTCCTGATTCTCTTCCGCCAGAACGGGGTATTCGTGATAGAACGTGTTGAACGCCTGCGCCAACTGGAACGCGTATTTGGCCACGTGCGCCGGCTCGCCCGAGGCAATGGCCCGCGCAATGGAAACGTCAGTGTGCGAAGCCTGCAGCAGAAGCTGCCAGCAACCTTCGTCCGCCAGTTGCCGGCCCATGGCGGCGGCGTCCAATTCGTTCGCAAAATCGGGCACCCGCTGGCCGCGCTCTTCGAGTTTGCGCCGGATATTTCCCGCCCGCACCGCCGCGTATTGGACGTACGGACCGGTTTCGCCCTCAAAGCTGAGGGCCTCCCGCATATCGAAGGCGATCACCGAATTGCGCGTGAATTTCAGCATGAAGAAACGCAGGGCGCCAATAGCGATCTGGCCGGCCACGCGCCTGTTTACGGCGGCATCGGATTCGGGATGCCGCGACTCCACTTCCTCGACCGCCTTCGCAATCAGCGTATCGATTAGATCGTCCGCCTTCACGCCCAGGCCCTTACGGCCGGAGACTTCCACGTACGCCCGCCGCTTGTCCTCTTCCGACAATTCAATGCCTAGATCGATGCAAGTGCCGGGTGTGAGCGCTACCATTTCGTACGAGAAATGCACTGAGGCCGCAGCCTGCTTTTCATATCCCAGGGCCTTCAGGCCGGCAACGACGACATCCTGCAAATAAGACTGCCGTGAATCGATCACGTTGTAGACGCGCGATCCGTTGCCGAACGCGGGGGACTTCTCCTCTACAGGTTGGTCCGTGCTGACCCATAGTTCATAGCCGCCTGGATGCGGGAAACGCCGATAGTAGAAATCCTTGCCCAGCAGCCCGAATTTCCAAAGTTGATAGGCAATGTCCTTGCCCACATAAGTGACGATTCCGTTGGAGCGGACAATCACCTTGCTGTCTTCGTCTTCCTTGAAATCGGAGAACGCACTGCCGGGCATCACCCAACATCCATTGTTCTTCCCTTCCGTTTCAAAGTAGATGGCCTTGCGCTCCTTCAACTTTTCAAAGGCGGTGGCCCAGAATTGCAAGTGCAGGATCTCGCTTTCGCGCGGCAGCACGTCATATTGAACATTGAGCCGCAACATGGTGGCGATGTGCGCCTGCACGACGGCGTCCGCCACCAGGTGCGCCAGTTCCGCCTGTACTCCCTGGCCGGCCTCAATCGCGTGGAGGGTTTCGCTGCGCCAGGCAAGCGAGTCCGGATTCTCTTTGTAGTAGCTGGAGGTGCGGGCGTAAAGATCCCAGCAGAGATAGTCGAATTTTCCGGCGTCGATCAGCACCTGTACTTCAGCCGGGGACTTCTTTTCCAGATAGTGAAATCCGACCACGACATCGGCCACCTGGACGCCGGTGTTGTCGATGTAGTTCTGGACCTCCACCCGCTTACCGGCAATGCGCAGCATGCGGACAAACGTGTCGCCCAGAATGGCGTTCCGCAGGTGCCCTATGTGTGCTGCCTTGTTTGGATTGATGTTGGTGTGCTCGACTATGGTCTTGCCGTTGGTGGTTTCCGGAACGCTTTGGGCGGAGTGCAGAATTCCGTGGGCGTAAACCGATCGGTCGAGGCGGACGTTCAGGTAACCGTTGCCGGCTACTTCGAGAGACGCTACGCCTTCGATTGCGCCAATTTCATCGGCCAGCTCCGTGGCGATGGCTTTGGGGGATTTTTTCAATTGGCGCGCGAGTTGGAAGGCGATGGGCAGGGCGAGTTCCCCAAAATCGCTTTGTTTCGGCTGTTCGAGAGCAACCTGGGCGTCGGAACCGTAGCGGGCTTTTACGTGGTTGGAAACTGCTTGCTGAATGCGTTTTTCAAGGAGATGGAACACGAGACTGCAAGTATAGCAGGAGGGGTCGGCGGCGCTATTCCGTTGGGAAGGAGTAAACTCTGGGTTTTGGCCGTTTGGGAAATTTTCCATCCGGCCCGGGATAGGTTTTCTGGGGCACTGAGACGATCAAAGCGTCTTGGGTTCGCTGCACCCGGATTTGGCCAGCGGGCGCGATCTTTAAGGCAACTGAAGGCTTTCCCGCTTTGAAGCGGACCCGCCCAGGGATTGAAAGACGAGTACGTTGTTTGTGTGAACAAGGTACGGTAGATTGCTATCGCCGGTGTCAAAAGGTGAGTGTCGAATTATTGTTGTGTTTTTCGAAACCATGGATGGTGACGAAACCGCCAGCACACTGACGAAGTTCAAACCATTGGCGTTCGCCGGAAGGTGCAGTGTCATTCGAATCCGATGGCAATCTTGCGCTGAGCGGAGGTACTTTCCGCTTTTGCTGTGCCTGGGCATTGCCGGGAAGCGCCGAGAGTCGCGTGATTAGTGCGATGTCTAGGAGTTTCATGGGCGATCCGTCCGTTATACTGAAGTAGTGCCGAAAGTTACGATTTTGCCGGAAGGAAAGACCGTCGAGTTTGAGTCGGGGAAATTGCCGTATTCCGAACACGGGAAACCGGAGTCCCTGCTGGATATTTGTTTGAACAACGGCATTCATCTGGAACATGCCTGCGGCGGGAATAACGCCTGCACCACCTGCCATGTGATTGTGAAAGGTGGAGGCGACAATCAGCTCTCCGAGATGGACGACGACGAAGCGGATCGGCTGGAGATGGCTCCGGGGTTGACGCTGCATTCCAGACTCGGTTGCCAGTGTGTGGTGATGGGCGATGTGACGTTTGAGATTCCTTCGTGGAACAGGAATTATGTGAGCGAGGGCGGCGGGTCGATGAATCTTGGGAATGCGATTCCGCCCCCGAGAAAACCGGAAACTGTTCCGGCTTAGCGCCGAGCAGGGGCTCGGCTGCGGACGAGGGCGCCCGCCCTCCTTCATCGGTTGGGTTTGGGTACGGTCTACGGCAGGGCTTCCAGCAACGCTTCGATTTTTTCCATGCCGATGTAGAAGTGGGGCGACGTGCGCACCCAACCCTGCCGCGGCGCCGCGATAAAGCCCTTCGACTTCAAGTCCCGGACTATCATACGGGCATCGACATCCGTTTTTCGAAAGCTTACAATTCCCGCTCCGGTGGCCGACGTTCGTTCGCCTAGGACTTCATAGCCTTTCACGATTGCACCTTCTGCTATGCGGTCCGCTAACGCCTGCACCTGTGGGCCGATCTGGTCGACCCCGACGTCCAAAATGAAATCGAGTGCCGCCCGAAGCCCAAAGCAGCCGATCGTGTTCAGCGTTCCACACTCGTACCGCCCCGCATCGGCCCGCAGCGCCATATCGCGCGAGGCGTAGTCGTTGTATCCGGCCACATTGGTCCAGCCGAACTCAACCGGTTCAATGGAATCCTGCACATCCTTGCAGATGTAGAGGACACCGCAGCCCTCCGGCCCCATCATCCACTTGTGCCCGTCGGCTGCCAGCGCGTGAATGCGGCACCTGCGGACGTCAATCGGAAATGCGCCCATTCCCTGAATGGCATCGACGAAGAAGAAACACCCGCGCCGCGCGCAGATCTCGCCAATTGCCTCCAAGTCCGCGCGGAAGCCGCTGAGGTACTGCACATGGCTGATCGCCAGCAACCGCGCGCCCTTCGCCGCCTCGTCAATTCGGTCCAGGGAGTCGAAGATGGAGAGCCACGCGACCTCAATGCCCCGGGCCTCCAGGCGTTTCCACGGATAAACATTCGCCGGGAATTCCTCCCGAAACGCAACCACTTTATCGCCGGGCCGCCAATCGATGCCCATGGCGATGGTGGCGATTCCCTCGGATGTATTCTTCACAATCGCAATTTCAGGCCACGCCGCGCCAATCAAACGCGCGGCGGCAACCCGCAGGCCTTCGTAGGCGTCCATCCATTGGTCGTAATGAAGCGAGCCGTAGAGGCAGGCGTCATCCGCGAGTTCTTTCATCGCCTCGGATGCAGGTTTACACAGCGGCGCCACGCCGGCATGGTTTAAGTACACCAGCTTCTCCGTCACCGGGAATTGCTCCCGATACTGGACCGCGAGGCTCTGCGTCCCGACCGTGGAATATTTGAAACCCATCTTTCCGACTATACGTTAAACAACTAGCAACCCGCATTCTTGCCAGAGCTCCCGAGGTATATACTGAATGCAGCACCATCTCTGGCAGTCAAGGAGTAACGGATGAATCGCCTTTTGGCCGCTCCCCTCTCACTGCTGACCGTTCTAGCGCTGCTAGTTCCGGCCAGTAGCTTCGCAAAGGACAAGAAAAAAGACCCGGAAGCGATCGGCGACCGGAACGTCGATAAGGGTGTGAATTTCTATTCGATTGAAAAAGAAATTGCTCTCGGCAAGCAGGTTGCCCAGGAAGTGGAGCGATCAGCCCGCATCATCGACGATTCCATCATCGCCGAATACGTCAATCGCGTGGGACAGAATCTGGTACGGAACTCGGACACCAAGGTTCCAGTGACCATCAAGGTTCTGGACAGCGAAGACGTCAACGCGATGGCACTACCGGGCGGCTTCTTCTTCGTTAACTCGGGGCTGATTCTGAAGGCGGAGTCTGAATCGGAGCTGGCGGGTGTGATGGCGCATGAGATTGCGCACATTGCCGCACGCCACGGCACCAGACAGGCAACCCGCGGACAGATCGTCAATCTGGCCACCATCCCCCTGATCTTCATGGGCGGTTGGACGGGTTATGGCATCCGGCAGGCCACCAGCATTCTAGTGCCTCTCGGTTTCCTGTCTTTCTCCCGTGGCTTCGAATCCGAGGCTGATATGCTTGGCTTGCAGTACCTGTATAAAGCCGGATACGATCCGACTTCTTTCGTCGACTTCTTCGAAAAGATTCAGTCCGATGAGAAAAAGAAGCCGGGAACGATGGCGAAGGTCTTCTCTTCGCATCCGCCGACCGACGACCGCATCAAGACCGCGCAGAAGAACATCCAGGAACTTCTTCAGGCAAAGCCTGAATACGTGGTCACCACTTCTGAATTTAACGACGTGAAGGGCCGCCTGTTGGCGATGCACAACCGCCGCCGGGTAGACGACAAGGATGCCAACAAGCCGAGACTGCGGAAGGGTCCGGGCGGCGGCACCACTCCGATTGAAGGCGACGGCAAGGATGGCAAGAAGGACAGTACCACGGAAGAAGACGAGCGGCCGACGCTAAAACGGCGGCCTTCCTGATCATTGTTCGGCACAACGAGTTTCTCCCCCTCAAGTAGAGAAACAGAAACGGCAGACAGGGTTCACGCCCTGTCTGCCGTTTCTATTTTCGGCGGAATTGACGGATGGCCTGCCGGTCGAACTGCGAGAATCACCCCGCAACCGCAAAAAACTCTCAGCAGTCTTTCCGCGGCCTACGCGGTCGTGGGGCGCTACTCGGAAGGGGAACGCTTGTGCAGGCGTGCCCTTGCAATCCAGGAGAGGTCACTGGGGCCGGAAAATGCCGAGCTTTCGGGAACACTCGACAACCTCGCCTCTAACTACCGCGGACAAAGCCGGTTAGAATCTGCGCTGGAATTGAGCCGCCGGGCTCTTCAGATCTCACGCAACACGTATGGGGACAGCCATCCTTTCACATGCAAACGATTACGCACTGTGACGGTCCTGGAGGCGAATCTGGGGCACCTGGGAGACGCCCAGGGATTTTTGCAGGGAATAGTGGAGGTGCAACGGCAGGCACTGGGTGAACAAAGCCCCGCCTTAGCTACCACCATTGCCAACCTGGCCGCCGTTAAGTTCCGCCAGGGTTTACCCCTGGAAGCGGAAACGCTCTATCGGCAGGCGGTTCTGATCCTCGATCGCTCCCGATCCAACGACCACAAACTTGCCGAAGTCTTCACCAACTTTGCGTGGCTTCTGCGCCAAACAGGAAGGCGGGGAGAAGCCAAGAAAATGGAGTTGCGTGCCGGTGCGATTTCCAGAAACGGGAACACTTCGGGCCGCTTCGCGGTGGACATCAGCGAACGAGGGTGTAAAACAGATTGTGTAAACGAGTTCTCCGATACTAAACAAGGAGAACAAGGATGGAACTGAAGGCAGAGCTGTTAGACGATCTGTTAAAAGGGATCAAGACGCAGGAAGATTTAGCAGGGCCGAACGGGCTA
>JANXXV010000032.1 GCA_025350445.1 Bryobacteraceae bacterium
TGCGTACTCGATGAGACCCTGAGCGCGCGTTTCTTTCCACATTCTGAGGTTTTAGATGAGGATGGTAATCTTTTTCATTCACTTTCGTCTTTGACACTGAGTGTCGTCTGGACTAAGTTCACTTGAAAACGAATTCCCATCAATAGCTCGCAGTAGCTATTTGTCAGCGATTTTTACCATAGTACGCTTAAGGCAATTCGACGCCCTTGGCGCGGGTGCGCCTGTGAGAAGCGCAGAAGTTTGAATGAAGCAGAAGCGGCTGGTTTGATGGGAAATCGGAGTTTGGTGCGCCCGGAGGGACTCGAACCCCCGGCCTACTGGTTCGAAGCCAGTCGCTCTATCCGGCTGAGCTACGAGCGCACACTGCTATTATATTAACCGATTCTCCACCTCATGTCGCTCACAGACTCAAATCAAGAAATCGAAATCAAACTTCGTGTTGCCGGCGTCGAATCCGCCCGCTCTCTGATTCTCGGCGCGGGCTATCGCGTTTCTGTGCCGAGGACTTTTGAGGTGAACTCTATTTTTGACACGTCGGGCGCTACACTCCGCCAAAGCGGAATGTTACTCCGTCTTCGGAAGGCTGGCGAAAAGTTCACGATGACTGTAAAAGGCCAGGCCTCGCCGGGCATACACAAGTCCCGCCCGGAGTACGAGGTTGTGGTCTCAAACTACGAGGCCGCCCGGAGCATTCTAGTTCAGCTCGGCTACCAGGTTGTTTTTCGGTACGAAAAATTCCGAACCGAGTTTGCTAGTACGAAGGAATCTGGTACCATTACTTTAGATGAGACGCCGATCGGCATCTTCCTCGAACTAGAGGGTCCACCAGCGTGGATCGATTTCACAGCGTCGGCGCTCGGATTTTTGCAGTCTCAGTATGTTATTGAAAGCTATGGGAATTTGTACATGATATACTGTATTAAAAGCGGTGTGATTCCCGGCGACATGATTTTCGAAAAGTAAGGCGAAAGCACTATTTAGCGGCAACTGTAAGTTTGGATACTAATGCGAATGAGGTGAGTGCTCTACCTAACGATTTCCCTTGAATAAGGCGTGGACTGCAAGTACCATAATTGTACACGTGACACGGACGACCATTTGCTAGTGAGTTTTCTCATCATCGGGGTATCGCTAACGCTCTTCCTTTACTGGTTCAGGTACACTTGCGTTTTGATTCTAAGCGCGAAAACCTCCCGCGACTATGCCACTCAAATCGCTTCAGCGAATCATTTGACGTTCCGCGAGACCCGCGACACGTTACTGGATGAGTCTCACGCGGCTCCGCTCGAGAAGATCCGCCAATTGCTTGATCGGGATTACCGGCTCCTCACCTATTTGTTACGGCATGTTTCGAGCGATAATGCGGCCGGCCGTTCGCTTGAGAATCGCATTCTGATGATCGATTTCCGCTTACTGAGTGTCTGGTACGGACTGACGCGCCGTTTTTCGAGTCAGCACGCACGGGGCGCATTGCTGGAAATGGCTTCCATTGTCGGCCATCTGGCCAACACGATGGGTGAGCGAATCGCGGTTGGCAGTTCGTCCTAAGAAATTTTCCGCCAGTGCTTTAGAATAGATTTGTGCCCACAGACACAGATCTTCAGCTCGCCGTTTCCCGCCTCGATCAGGTTCGGAATGAAGTAGGAAAAATCATCGTAGGTCAGCGCGAAGTAGTGGACGGCGTGCTTATCTGTCTGGTGGCTGGGGGGCACGTCCTGCTCGAAGGCGTCCCGGGACTGGGAAAAACGACGCTGCTGCGGACCTTGGGCCGCGTGCTGCATCTCCGTTACTCCCGGATTCAGTTCACGCCCGATCTGATGCCCGCCGACATTGTAGGCAGCATGATGATCGAGACTGACGACCGCGGCAGCAAGAGTCTCCGTTTTCAGCCCGGCCCGATCTTCTCGAACCTGGTGCTGGCCGACGAAATCAACCGCGCTACTCCGAAGACGCAATCGGCGCTGCTCGAAGCCATGCAGGAACGCACCGTCACCAGCGGCACTACCACTCACGAACTGGAAGCGCCCTTTCTGGTGATGGCCACCCAGAACCCTATCGAAATGGAAGGCACATATCCGCTGCCTGAAGCGCAACTCGACCGCTTCCTGATGAAGATCCTGGTGACCTACCCGTCGCGTTCCGACCTGAGCCACATTGTGGAACGGACAATTCAAAAAGAAGAGACGCCGCTTTCGCAAGTTTTGGACCGTGAGGGCATCCTGCAACTTCGTTCCGTGTGCCGGCAGATTCTGGTGGCGCCGCACGTCCAGGAATATGCGGTGGATCTGGTGATGGCCACGCAACCGGGGACCGATGGAGCGCACGATTTAGCGAATCGGTACATCCGCTACGGCAGTTCCCCTCGCGGCGCGCAGGCGTTGGTAGAATGCGGCCGCGTTCACGCGCTGATGAATCGCCGCTTCAATCTGAGCACCGACGATCTACGTTCGGTTGCCAGCGCGGTTCTTCGCCACCGCATCATCTTAAATTTCGACGCTCATGCCGACGGGCAGACACCGGAGACTCTGTTGGAAAAGATTGTGCAAAGCGTGACCGCCGCCGCGGTGTAAACTTTCCACAGGAGTCTAAATGGCGCGCGAGCCGTTGATCGATCAGAAGTTCCTTGAAAAACTTGAACGGCTGACCATCTATTGGCAGAAGTCGTTTCCCGGGCTGGTGGGCGGACACAATGCCTCGCGCTTTGCGGGCCCGGGCCAGGAGTTTCTAGATCATCGCCATTTTCATCAGGGCGACGATTTGCGCGCGGTCAACTGGCGCGCGTATATGCGCCTGGACAAGCTGTTTCTGAAGATGTTTCAAGTGGAGCCGCGCATCCCGGTGCGGCTGCTGCTGGACACCAGTAAATCGATGTCGATCGGCGCGGTGACGAAGTTTGAGTATGCGCGAAAGCTGGCGGCAGCGCTGTGCTATGTGGGTCTGGTGCGGCTGGATACCATCTGCATTCAACCGTTCCGTGAAACGCTGGGAGATTCGTTTCAATGCAGTGGCGGCCGCCACCGTTTTGTTCCCGCGGTGAACTTCCTCACGAACCTGGAAGCGACCGGCCACACCAGCTACCTGCAAGTGGCCCGAGAGTTTGTCTCCAGCTATCCGCAGCGGGGCTTGGTCGTCGTCATCTCAGATTTTCTTGACAATGAAGACGCCGAAAAGCCTCTGCAATATTTGGCGGAATTCGGCCATGAGCTGCTCTTGATCCACCTTTGGGCTCCTGAGGATCGGGAACCGCCGTGGGACGGGGAACTCGAGCTCATCGACGCGGAGACCGGCAGCCATATGGAAATGGATCTGGATTCCGGAGCGCGCACCCGCTACACCACGGCGTTCGATGAGTACGCGCGCCGCCTGCAGATCATGGCGCAACGAAATGGAGGCCGCTACGTGGGTTTCCCCACGGCAATGCCGCTGGAAGATGCGATTTTCGGCCCCATCATCCGCGCCGGGGGTGTCCAGTAGGAGCCCATGTTCTTTCTCAATCTGAGCATGATGGAGTTCATGGCGTTGTTTGGCGCCGCCTCCGCGCTGGTTGTCACTCTCTATCTGTTGAATCGTTCGCGCCGGAAGCAGACCGTCGCCACGCTGCGCTTTTGGGTCAGTACCGAACAACCCACCGTACAGAAGCACCGCCGGAAGATCCAACAACCGCTGTCGCTGATTCTGCAGTTGATCGGCATTGCTCTGCTGCTGTTGGCCATTGCGCAACTGCGATTGGGCAGCCGGGAGAAGAGCGGACGCGATCATGTTCTGATTCTGGATACTTCGTCGTGGATGGCGGCCCGCACCCGCACCGGTACATTGCTCGATCAGGGGAAGGCTGCGGCGCGGTCTTACCTGCGCGCATTGCCCTCGTCGGACCGCGTGATGCTGGTGCGTGCCGACGGGCTTGCTACACCGGCAACCGGACTGGAATCGAACCGCCAGGTTCTGGAAGCGGCAATTCGCGAATCGCGGCCCGGAGCCTCCGCACTCAACCTGGAACAGGCACTGGCCTTCGCTGCCCAGGTGGAAAAGCTGCATGCCTCGCGCGCCGGCGATATCGTCTACGCCGGCACCGGTCGCGTACTGGAATCGGACGGAGCGCTGCAATCGACGGCTGTCGACAATTTTAGAATTCTGCCCATCAAAGATGTTGTGGAAAATTGCGGCTTGCGAAAAATCGGCCTGCGCCGTTCTATCGCCGATCCCGGTCTGTGGGAAGTCTTCCTGTCTGTTCGAAACTACGGGACGGTTGCGCGCAGCGTGCCGATTGGCCTGCAATTCGGTGGGGCCATCGTTGGCAGCCGGCGCCTGCAACTGCCGCCCGGAAAGGACGAAGAGGCTACGTTCAATTTTCGGACCCGCGCCGCTGGTTGGCTGGAAGTACGGCTCTTGATCGACGACGCGCTCTCCGAGGACAATCGCGCCATCCTTGAACTGCCGTCGCAAAAGCCGTTAAAAGTGGATGTCTATACGGAGGAACCGGAGTTGCTGCGCCCGGTGCTGGCGGCCAACGCTCTGGTGGAGGCGAGCTATTTGTCTCCATTGAAATTCAAGACAGACGGCGACGCCCGCATCACCATACTGGACCGTTTCCACCCGCCGCAGCTCCCCAAAGGAGGAGTGATTTGGATTGCTCCCCCCGCACAAGGTTCGCCCGTCCCCATTCGCACGACGGTGACGAACGTACCGGTGGCACGGTGGCGATCCGACCATGAACTGGGAGCCGGGCTGCGCACCAGGCAATGGAAGCTGGAATCGTCGGAAGTGTTCGCGCCCGCGGCCGGCGATATCCCGGTTGCCGAAGTAGACGCGGGCCCCGTGATTCTGGCGCGTCCTTTTCCTTCCCGCCTGGTGGTATTGGGCTTTCATCCGGGAAAATCCGCCATGCGTTTCGATCTCACCACGCCGTTGCTGTTCGCCAACATTTTGCGTTGGATGGACCCGGAAGCATTTCGCCGCTGGGAAGTTTATGGCGGCACGGCCGGCACTGTCACCGTGCCGCTGGAATCCGGTACGGGACCGGAAAGCGTGAAAGTGATTTCATCCAACCAGCAAAATCTCCCATTCACCATCCAGGGCCAGAGCCTCCGCTTCTTCTCCGGCACACCGGGCACGGTGCGCGTCATCACCGCGGATCGCGAGCAGGTCTATTCACTCACCCTGCCGGAAGTCGGTGAGGCGGTCTGGCAGCCGCCCGCATCGGCCAAGCGCGGCGTGCCTGCCAGGGTGATGGAAGCCTCGGCCCGCGACCTGTGGCCATTCCTCGCGCTGCTCGGAGGTCTCGGTTTGCTTATCGAGTGGCTGCTGTTCGGACGCACTCGTTTGCATGTGGCTAGCGCGGAACGGCCCGCTACCGGGAACCCGCTGCGGAGGGCTTCATGACGTTTGATCGCAGTTGGGTTCTGCTGCTTGCCGTATTGCCCATCGCCTGGGTTGTCATCGCGTGGAAGCGCGCAGCCCAGCGGGTTGGCCTGTTGTTGAAGGCGGCTGCATTGCTTGCAATACTGATCGCGATTGCCGAGCCTCGCCTTACGCTTCCGGAATCGAAGGTAGCCGCAGCGGTGCTGGTAGATACCTCGGCCAGTATTTCTGCCGCCGATCTTGCCCGCGCTTCGGACATCGCAACCAAAATCGAAGCAGCCCGCGGACGCCACTGGATGCGCGTGATCCCGTTCGCGCGGTCGTCCCGGCAACCGTCTTCCGCCGAATTCAACACCAGGTGGACGCTGCAACAAACCTCCGGCGAAGCCGGCCGCGGGACAGATCTGGAAGCAGCCGTGCGCGAGGCTATCGCCGCGCTGCCCGGCGGCATGGTTCCGCGCGTGGTACTTCTTTCCGATGGCAATGAGAACCACGGCAGCATCGCACGCGCGTCCTGGCTGGCGCAACACTTGCATGTACCCATCGATACCATCGTTTTGGCCGGCCGGCCGCGTCCCAATTTGCGCGTGGAATCGGTCAGTCTGCCGGTAATAGCGTTCACCGGAGAAAAATTCCCCATCGATTTGGTGGTCAGCTCGCCCGGGAAAGCCACCGGCACGGTGGAACTTATGGCCGAAGGCAAGGTGCTGGGAAACAGTCCGGTATCGCTTGAACCCGGCAACAATCAACTGCGTGTTCACGCCAGCTTGAATACGGAAGGGGCGGTGGATATCTCCGGCACCGTGCGAACGGCCGGCGCGGGAGACGTCCGCTTTGAGCAGGCTATCACACTGCGCCGCCCCCGCGTCTTGTACATTTCTCAGGACCCGGCTGGAACGGAGGCAAATCTGCTCGAGACCCTGCGGGCCGCGCGGTTTGACGTGCAGCGCTCCTCCGATCCCGCGCAAGGCAACCTGAACGACTATCAACTGGTGGTGTTCAACAACTGGGATCTGGAGAGCATTCCCGCCGCCCGCAAGGAAGCACTGGAGGAATTCGCCAAGCAGGGCGGAGGGGTTCTGGTAATCGGCGGCGAGCGCAACGTCTATGCGGAGAACAAGAAGACCGAAGACGCGCTAGACCGGTTGCTGCCGGCAAAGCTTGCGCCACCGCGTTCGCCCGAAGGCACCTGCGTGGTTCTCATCATCGATAAATCGTCGTCCATGGAAGGTCGCAAAATGGAACTGGCCCGCCTGTCGGCGATCGGCGTCATCGAGAACTTGCGCCCCACGGACATGGTAGGAGTGCTTATCTTCGATAATTCGTTCCAATGGGCGGTGCCCATCCGTAGGGCGGAAGACCGGACTACCATCAAGCGTCTGGTGGCCGGCATCACACCGGACGGAGGAACGCAAATTGCGCCCGCACTTTCCGAGGCCTATCGCAAGATCCTGCCTACCACAGCCACCTACAAGCACATTGTGCTGTTGACAGATGGCATTTCGGAAGAGGGCGACAGTATGTCGCTGTCGAAGGAGGCATCCAATAACAAGGTAACCATCTCCACGGTGGGCCTGGGGCAGGACGTGAATCGCGCCTACCTCGAAAAGATTGCGACCGCCGCACGCGGCAAATCGTACTTCCTAACGGACCCATCGGGTCTGGAACAGATTCTGTTGAAGGACGTGATGGAGCATACCGGATCCACCGCCATTGAGCGCGCCATTGTGCCGGTGGTGATGAAGAATTCCGATCTACTCACCGGTATCGATATGGCAAGCGCGCCGGCGTTGCGGGGCTATGTGAAGTTCATCGCAAAACCGACCGCGGATACTATTTTGAGCATCGAGAAGAAAGATCCCTTGCTGGCCACCTGGCAGTTTGGACTGGGCCGGACCGCCGTGTTTGCTTCCGATGCGAAAAGCCGTTGGGCGGAGAAATGGATTACCTGGAATGGCTTCGACAAGTTTTGGGTCAACGTGTTTCGCGACCTTCTGC
>JANXXV010000351.1 GCA_025350445.1 Bryobacteraceae bacterium
CCGGACGCCCTCGTCCGCGCGCGACCCCCTGGTCGCGCTCTTCCGCAAGTTGTCAATTCTCAAACCATACAACATCCTAACGCGCCCGCGAGGGAACAGTAGCCGTCCGGCTAAGTTCGGCATACTTCCGTGCCAACGCCGGCTCTCCACTCTGCGAATACACCTGCTGCAATAAATAATAGACCTGCAAATCCAATATCACCCCACCCCGGTCCTGCAATTCCAGTGCTTTTTCCGCCTCGCGCCGGGCCGCCGCCATGTTCCGCATCCGCAAGCTCAGCTTCCCGTGCTCATAATGAACAGCGCGCACCGACGGCGTCAATTCCACCGCCCGGTCCAGATGCAGCCTGCTCTCCTCAAGGCGATTTTGTTTCAGCAGAAACCGCCCATAGTTATAATCCAGAAAGTTATCCGCCCACCGGCCCTGATTCACCTCCAGACCCTTCTTGAACGCCGCGTCAGCCAGCTCGATTTGCGCCAAAGGTTCCCGATTCAAGCCAAGGTAATCCCAAGCGCGCGCATCCCTCGGATTGATCGCCACCACCCGCTCGAACTGCGCCACCGCCTCCAAATAAAGTTTCTGCCGGTCAAACACCGCCCCAAGTTCAAAGTGCCCGTCGGCATCTTCAGGCTTCAACTTGCAGGCGCGTTCCAGCGCGGCTCGCGCTTCCGCAAGTTGTCCCTTCATCCCCAAAAGCCGGCCCTGCATCACCAACGCTTCGGGGTAGTCCGGCCGGTTGGAAAGCGCCACTGCTGAAGCGCTATCGGCCTTGCGGTAGTCCCCTTTCGCCAGCGCCAGCACCGAAATCTGGTAATACCCGCGGGCGTCGTTCGGCGCCGCGTTGACATATCGAAAGAACAGGTCCTCGGCCGCCGTCAGGTTCGACTGTGCAAACCGCAGCCGCCCGGATTGCAGCAACATCTCGTCACACCGCTGGCCAGCCGCTTCCAGAGCCTTCAGCCCAGACTCCGCGGCGGCGAAGTTTCCACGATCGATGGCACTGGCAATTCCAGTCAGGTCGCAGGCGCCGCACCAGCCCGGAGCGGCCGCGGCGAACACCCAAAGGAAGACTCGCTGGGTTATTTTCATCATTCGATCTCAAGCTGACGCTGTATACTGTAACATTCAAATTGGCACTTCGGGACGGTATGCGCCTACTTGTCGTTTATGCAGGTCTTCTGGCGGGTTGGACCGCTCTCGCTCAGGATATCGACAACGTGGTCACGCCGGACGGCCGCAAGCCTTTCACGTTCCTCGATCAGATTTCGGACCAGGGCGAACGCGCCGATTTTCTTCGCGTTTACAACGAACGGCAATCCATCCGCCGGCGGGCCTTGGCGGAATCTTTTCTGAAGGACTACCCCCAATCCTGGCTGCTTGCCCAGGCCTTTGAAATCGCCGCCAAAGCCGCCATTGACTTGGACGACCTGCCACAGGCCCTTCAGTACGGCAACGAATCGTTGCGGCTCCTTCCCGAAAATCCGATTCTGCTCGTTCCCCTCGCCAATGTCCAGGTGCAACTCAAGCAGTTTCAGAAAGCGGAGGCAAGTGCAAACGACGCATTGGAGTACTTGGATCGTTTCGGCCGTCCCGCCGGCATTGCGCAAAGTGAATGGCCCCAAATCGAGGGGGCGCTCAAAGCATCCGGGTATTACGTGCTCGGCAGGGTAGCGGCTACCCAGGGTCTGGCCTCACAGGGAACAGAACGTATCGCCAAACTCCAGGCGGCCGTGGTTCACCTGTCGCGCGGCCGGGAACTGAATGCCGGCGATGGCGAGATTGCATTCCTGCTCGGGCTGGTGCAAAGGGCGCTTGGAAACAACCCCGAAGCGGCGGCGCAGTTCACCGCGGCCTCGCGCAGCTCCGGGCCATTACAGCTAAGGGCGCGCCGGCAACTGGCGGATCTCGAGCGGCTCAAGACGGCTACGGTTCCGCACCGCCCGCCCGCGCCGGTAATTCGCCTTGAAGCCGGCCTGGCCACCGCAACTCCAGCCCGCTATGCAGGCTCGCAATCCTGCCGCAACTGCCACGCCGGCCAACATGCCAACTGGGAGCATACCGGAATGGCGCGCATGTTCCGCCCCTATCGTCGTGAAAACGTGATCGGCGACTTCGTCGCGCGCGAGTTCCAGGATGAAGCCGGTGCGGTACAGGCCAGAATGAAGAGCGATGCCGCCGGGCTCTTCTTTGAGACCCGCGGCGCCGGCGGCGGCTGGAAGCGCTATCGGGTGGACTACACCATCGGGTCCAAGTGGCAGCAGGCCTTCGCCACGCGGGCGCCCGATGGCCAAATCCACGTATTCCCCCTCCAGTACAATATTCTCGAGAAGTCGTGGCTCAACTACTGGAAACTCATCGACCCGCCGGACTCGGAACGTATCAACCCGGACGGGTTTCATCAGTTGAAAGCAAGCACCAACTACCAGTTAAATTGCGCTCCCTGTCACACCAGCCAGTTGGGGGCGCCGAAGCGGGAGGGAGCCCGACCGCAGGATCTGGAGTTCCGTGAATCCGGCGTGAATTGCGAAATGTGTCACGGCCCCTCCGCGGTTCACGTGAGCGACATGGCCGCGGGCAGGCCAGGCGCAAAGCGTACCGCCGGTGCGCCCCTCGATTTCAAAACTCTGGATCATCGCGAATATGTCCGCATCTGCGCGCAATGCCACATGCAATCGGCCATGCGCGAGCTTGGGCCCGCGGGCGAGTACAACTACGCCGCCTCAGGGGATTCGTTCGCACCGCGGTATCGCAGCCGGCCTTTCGTCGAGTTTTCCCGCCGTGCCTTTTACAAAGACGGCCGCTTTCGTGAGACCACCTTTATTGTGGAAGCGTTCCTGCGCTCGGCCTGCTACCGTCGAGGCCAAGCCAGTTGCGGTAACTGCCACGATCCCCACCCGCCGGATGCGGCCAACAATCCCGTGTCTCTCAAATATCGGGACCGGCCCGATCAGATGTGCACTCAGTGCCACCAGAAGATCGCGGCAATGGCGGAGAAGCACACCCATCACCAGGCTGGCTCGGAAGGCAGCCGTTGCGCCAGTTGCCATATGCCGCGCATCATGAACAGCGTGCTATTTCAGGCGCGAACTCATCAGATCGATGATATTCCGAGACCAGACATGACCACTCGGTTCGGCCAACAGGAGAGCCCCAATAGCTGCATGATCTGCCATCGCGATAAGGATGCCGCGTGGGTCGCACGGCAACTGCGGTCCTTCAAGGACGCGAAGGCGGTTCCGGCTCTCGTACAGTAAGGATCTGGTCGGCTCTGACATCTGTCAGCCGCTGGACTGTTCCACTGGGCCATCTGATCTCCAGAAGTTTGACCGACGTGTCGCGGCCCAACCCGAAGTGGACTCGCCGGTCGCTCGAGCTGAGGTAGCTGCCCGCGGCGCTCACAATCCCATACTGCTCGGCTCCATTGGCGCCTGTCACATGAATCCTGCTGCCGATGCCATCCCGATTGCTGCGGGTGCCAACGGTATTCACCAGTAACCAGTGGTTGCCGTTGCCTCCATTGTTTCGCAGGATCACTGCATTCTGACCATTGCAGTTGACGATCACATCCGGGAAGCCGTCGTTATCCAGATCCGCGACCGCTAATCCCCGCGCCGCGCGGGGAACCTTGAACGCGTCACCCGATTGCGGGGAAACATCGACGAAACTCCCGTGGTTGTTCTTCATCAACAACAGCGGTTCCAGATAGCGTAGCGAAGGCTGCGTCAATTCGATGTTGTCCATCACGTGGCCTTGGGCGACGATCAGGTCCTTCCATCCGTCATTGTCATAGTCGATGAAGTGTGCTCCCCACCCCGAATGGAGCGCCGTAATCCGTCCAACCCCGCTGGACCCCGTGACGTACTCGAAGCTCTTTTTCAAGTTCTTGAACAGCCCGTATCGCTGGTTGCCAAGCGCGTCGACAAACACGTCCGGCCACCCGTCGTTGTTGTAATCGGCAAAGTCCACACCCATGCCGGCGAACGTTTTCCCGTCGTCGTCGTAGGCGAGGCCCGCCGTCAACCCGACCTCTTCGAAGCTGCCGTTCCCTTTGTTGCGGAACAGTTGTTGCGGAAACGAGTCGTTCGCCACCAGCAAGTCAATCAGGCCGTCTTGATCAAAGTCGTTGATCGCCACGCCCAATCCTTTTCCCGGGCTCGCCGCAATCCCGGACTTCCGCGAAATATCGGTAAATGTGCCGTCCCCGTTGTTCCTGTATAAAATGTGCGAAATCGGCTCGAACTGATCCGGATGGCAATACGCTCTCAGGTTCGGTTTATTCTCACCGCACCGGATATCTTTGAAGCCCCATTTCAGGTAGCGCGAGACGAATAGATCAAGGTGGCCGTCGTTGTCCACATCGACAAATACCGCACCGGCGGACCAGCCGCCCGCACCCGCTCCAGCGCGCTGCGTCACATCGGTGAACTTGCCGCCGCCATCGTTGTGATACAGAATGTTACTTCCGTAATTCGTCACATAGAGATCAGGCCGTCCATCGTTGTCGTAATCGCCAACGGCTACGCCCATTCCAAAGGAATGGCCCGCCAAACCGGCCTGCACCGTAACATCCTCAAACTTTCCGTTGCCCTTGTTCCGGTAGAGGCGATTCCAGAACCGCGGGTCCGACTTGTCCGGCGCGGCGCCAGTCGGCATGGGGTCGGTCAGAGCGGCGCCATTCACGAAGAAGAGGTCCATCAAACCGTCCCCGTCGTAGTCCAGAACGGCAACGCCGCCCGTCATGGTCTCAAGCAGGTATTTTCGGCTCGTCGGGCTTCCATCCGCGCGAAACACGATGCCTGATTTCGCCGTCTCGTCGGAAAATTGCGGCGCCGGTGCGGCGAGCGGCAGAGCTGGCAATAGAGTTAACGTCCCGGCAACTCCAGCCACGGCGGCCAGCAGAATACCCACTTTGATCTTGCGCCCCATCACTTAGATCCTATTGTATGCGGCACAATCGTCCCGCGGATGTTACTGCTTGCGCCCGGCGCCCGGCGTGTTTGCCGGTTTGCCGCTCGCGCCGGACGGTCCGTCCACCTTTAGCTTCCCCAAGCCGATTCGGGCCTCATACGCCGAGGTCTGTTTGCGCATGTTCTCCTGAAAGGCCTTGTTCTCACGCCTGGCGAGTTCAATCTGACCCAGTTCCCGGTACAGGCGGCCAAGAGCATAATGCACCCTGTTGAGCGATGGGGCGAGTTCCAAAACGCGCTTGTATCCGTCCACCGCGTTCTGCGTTTCACCCAGCATTTCCTGAGAACGTGCAAGCTCAATGATTATGCCTGGATCGGATGGGTCCGCTTCCATCGCCGCCTTCAATAGCGAAACTGCTTTCAACGGGGTCCCTGCTTCGTTATCCTAAATCCGCCGGTTCAAATCCTGCTCATCGTGCCAAGTCGCGCGAATGGTCAGAATTTTAACTGCTTCGCAGTTCACCATTCGGGTGATAACGCATTCCGTGACATCTGCTTAAAGGCTAAAGAGTTATTCGATTTGGGCTGTCCACAACTGCCGAATGTAGGGTTATAGATCCGGCCCATCAGCTTCGCTGCCGATACCTGGTACCGGTTTATCCGCAGTTCCTGTTCGCACCATTCGAGCGCATCCTTTTCGTTTGAATCCGCAAGGTAGCGCTCGGCCAAAGCCATCCTGATTTCCGTCTGAGCGGGGTCTGCGGCAATCGCCTCGCGATATTCCTCGACCGCACCGTTCTGCCGCTGCGACTCCAACATCATCGCCTTCACAAAGTGTGCCCGGCTGGAGTTTGGATACTCCTGGAGCACCCGATTGAAGTACAAAAACGAGAGTTGCTGAGTAACTTCCCAAAGCAGCAACTGCAAGCTCGGATTCAGCTGCCGTTGCACCTCCGCTCTATCCAGGCTCTGTTCGGCGCTCTCGTAGTCGCCAATTGACATGTACGCGAATGCCGGGAGGCAGGCCTTGAACCACGTTTCGGACGTTTGCATGTCCTGAATTCCCGGTATGGCCTCGCGCCATCCACTTCGCGCCAGGAATTGAGCAGACGTTTTCCACTTTCCCGTCCGGTCCGCGCGGAGCTGCGCCCCAAGGTTCGCTAGAAACCACGAGCGACCGCCCTGCGCGGACGATACTTAACTCTCCACCCGCCCAGCCGCCGCATTCCAGCGCATCCGCCGCCCTGCCCGCAGCGACATATTCGCCATCTGCACCACCAGCGCCGCTTGAAATCCCAAATACATCGGTGCCGTCGGCCTCTTCCGCGTCTTCACGCAGTCCAAAAAATCCTCCACATGCAGTTGCGTCGCATAGTCGAACCCCCGCGCCGACTTCCCCTGCATTGCAACCGTCTCTTCCGCGCCCTTCTTATAGACTTTGTACTCTTCCCGGCTCACGTCCATCCGCGCCAGATCCCCATCCAACTGGTTCAGTTGGTCGTTCTTCGTCTGATACCGCATCGCCGCATAATTAATCGTAAAAACACCCAGAAAATCTTCCGGATACTCCGCAATCACCACCACCGATTCCGGCGTATCCACGCCCTCCACATGCGGCCGTCCAGCCGACGCGTTAACCGCCAGCGGATAGCTCGCGTTCATCAGCATGTGCATCCCGTCGTAGATGTGCGCGCCCTGGTCCGCCACAATGCCGCCGGCGTAATCGGAATACAGCCGCCAACGCCGGAATCGCCCAGGCTCAAACTCCCGATGTTTCGCCGGCCCCTGCCACTGCTCCCAATCGAGCGGTCCATCCAGCTTCTTCGGCGCGCCGCCGCCCAGTTGCGTATTCACCCACCACGACCGCACCATCCGCACCGTGCCCAGCGTTCCTTCCGCCACCACCTTCCGGCCTTCGATGTATAAATC
>JANXXV010000035.1 GCA_025350445.1 Bryobacteraceae bacterium
GCGTGAATTCTCACAAGAAAACAGGCGGATTGTACCGTCAGCCAAACCAAACGGCTCTGCGGATCCGGCGTATGCTCGTCATCGGCGCCAGCGTACTTGCGCTCTTGCTGGTGCCGTGCCTCGCCCAACAAGCGCCTCAGCCAGATCCGGCGGGTATCGCCACCGGAGACAAAACGTCGGCAATAGACGCTGGCGGAAACTCCTTTGTGGTTGCCGAGCCAACCGATAAAGCCGCTCCCGACTACGAGAAAAATAAGAAGGCGTTCGACGAATATCAAGCCCAGTCGGCCAAAGAACCGCTGGCCATGAAGCTGGCCGATTCCGTCGGTCACCTGCGCATTGCCACCAACTTCGCCTGGACCCTAAACACAGGCTATCTGGTGCTGTTCATGCAAGCCGGGTTCGCACTCCTTACTTGCGGCTTGGTGCGCAAGAAGAACGCCGGACATCTCATGATGTTGAATTTCGCCGCCTATGTGTTCGCTTTTCTCGCCTACTACGCCGTCGGATACGCCTTCCAGTTCGGCGCCGTCGCCGTCAATGCGGCGCCTACAAATCTGGGAGGAATCCCAACGCTGAATCAGTTTCTCTTAGGCAGCGGGCAATGGGGGTGGCTGGGTGGAAAGGGATTCTTCCTCACCGGCCCCGCCTACGATTCGGCCAGCAATTGCTTTACTCTCTTTGAAGTCGTCTTCATGGAGACAGCGGGCTACATCATCGTGGGTTCCATCTGTGAACGAATCACGTTTTGGGCTTTTATCCTCTGTGAGATCTTCATTGGCGCCATCCTCTACCCCGTCTTCGGTTGCTGGGTTTGGGGCGGCGGCTGGCTTTCGCAGGTGGGCTCAACCATGAATCTGGGACACGGGTATGTCGATTTCGCCGGCTCCACCGTCGTCCATGCGGTCGGCGGATTCTGCGCCATGGCGCTTGCCATCATTCTTGGTCCGCGACTAGGCAAGTATGGTGCGGACGGCAAGCCGCGAGCCTTTCCCGCGCATAATTTGGTCTACGTCGTTACCGGCACATTCATTCTGTTGTTCGGCTGGATGGGATTCAATCCCGGATCGACGCTTGGCGCAACCGACCTCCGCATTGCGGTAGTCGCTATCAATACCAACCTGGCCGCAGTCGCCGGTTCCGCCACCGCGATGCTCGTGTGGTACTGGATGTTCGGCAAACCCGACGTCACCATGGCCTGTAACGGTATGCTCGCCGGGCTGGTGGCCATCACCGCACCGTGCGCGTTCGTGACGCCGACTTCCTCTATCGTTATCGGCGTGCTCGCCGGAATCCTGGTCTGCTTCGGAGTGCTGTTCAACGAACGGATAACCAAGATCGACGATCCCTGCGGCGCAATCTCAGTGCATGGCTTTTGCGGCTGGCTGGGGGCGGTCAGCGTCGGCATCTTTGCGGACGGAAGTTACGGCGCGGGATGGAATGGCGTTGGTGCATCCACCTACCTCGGGGCGGCGGGCAAAGGAGTCACCGGCCTGCTATATGGCGACACCCGCCAGTTTCTATGCCAGTTGATGGGCTCCACAATTTGCATCGTATGGGCTTTCGGCGCAACTTTCATAGTGTTCAAAATCGTGAACTCGATCAAATCCATGCGCGTCTCGGAAGCGACGGAACGCGACGGGTTGGATGTGCCCGAATTTGGACTGCAAGCTTATCCCGAGGACGCGATGCATGCCTCGTAGTCTTGAGCCATTGCAGACGGACTTAACGTATGAAAAAACTTGAAGCGGTGATCCAGCCCCACAAACTGGACGAAGTAAAGACAGCCCTGATCGGCATCGGCGTGCAAGGCATGACCATCTCCGAAGTTCGGGGCCACGGCCGTCAAAAAGGCCACACTGAGGTTTACCGTGGTTCAGAGTACACGGTCGACCTCCTCCCGAAAGTGATGGTGGAGATCTGTGCGCCCGACGCGCGCGTAGAGCAGATCATCGGGGCGATCAGCGCCGCCGCCAGATCCGGAAAGATTGGCGATGGCAAGATCTTCGTCTCCTCCCTCGAGGATGCCATCCGCATTCGCAACGGAGAACGCGGAGAAGACGTGCTCTGAACTCCCCGGCTAAGTGCCCGGCAGGAAAAAAGTTTCCTGCCGGGCACTAACCGTCACTCAAACCGCAGCGCCAGAATCGGATCGATCCGGCTGGCCCGGTGCGCGGGAATCAGACCCGCGGCGCTGGCCACCGTGACCAGCACGATAATCGTCGTCCCGGCGATCCATGGGTCGTTAGCCGTGATCCCATAGAGCTGCGCCGACACATACCGCCCCAATCCGATCGCCGCCGGAACCCCAACCGCCAGCCCGATCCCCAACAGCATCAGTACTTCTTTCATCACCAGCCAGATCACCGATCCGGGCGTCGCACCCAGCGCGATCCGTATCCCTAATTCCTTCCTCCGCCGCGCCACAACAAACGCCATCACGCCATACAACCCAATTGCCGCCAGTAGCGTCGCCAGGAACCCGAATCCCGCCGACAGCAGCGCGATCAATCGCTCCGTCAGCAGCGTCTGGTCCAGTTGCCCCGCCAGCGTAGTCATTTCGTAAACAGGCAGCGATGCGTCCAGTTTCTTCACCTCGTTCCGCAGCGCTCCGTACGCGTTTCCCGGCCCCATGGTGGTGCGCACATAAAACGCCACGCCGCCCTTGCCCCAGTTTGGAACAAACATCTGCCGCCGTATCCCTTCCCGCGGACCCTCGTAAAGCGAATCCGCCGCAACGCCAACA